>VGOE01000090.1 GCA_016876035.1 Chloroflexota bacterium | reverse complement strand
CACTGCCTATCAATCTGCTTGAGATGATCACGCTGTTGACCACTCCAGCTTTAAGCAGGTCAATCTTCACGTAAGCCCCGGGATTTCCGGTGTAGGTCCAGGTAATGGTCTGGTAGGTGCCAGCCTGCCAGGTCTCACTGCCGTTGGGTGAAGTGACCGTTATGGTGGCTGGTTCGGAAGGGGGGGGCGATGATGACCCCGACAGGCGAAGGACAGTGACTGCCTCATGCTGCATGCCGGAATAAGTGCCACCCCAGGTCATCTGATAACCAGAATGATCCCAGGTATTACGTATGTAGATACTGTTACTGGTGGCGTCGTATCCGTAACCAAGCATGGTATGACCCGTCACCTGTATCAGCACGGGTCGCCCGGCATCGATCTCAGCCATGAAGTCAGCGAAGGTAAATCCCTTGTTTGGATCAGTGCCACGACCCTTGATGAGCTGGTAGAAGTTGGCTGTTACTGTATAGCCACGGGATTGAGCAAAGAGTCTCATGCCATGGGTGCCGTCGGGCGTACCCGACCCTGCGTAATCATAGAGGGGATCACCACTGGGATAATAGTAGAACGCGGTAGCACCGTCCGGCAGACCGTAGATAGACCGGCTGGTCCCCATGAAATCGGCGGCGCTATCAGAAGCGTGAGGCACCCAACCGTTAACGATGTACGGGTCTTTGCTGGTGCTGCCATAACTTATCCAATAGTCATCCACGTGTCCCCTGGTGGTCCGTCCGTCTATGCCCTGGCGTGTAGCGCTCAGCGGTGACTGCCCGCTGCCCCAGACAGAGTTAGTCAGAGGGCATACCCCACCGTTAGCAGGACCGGTGTACATATTGCTGTAACCGGCTCGGTCATAGTAGCCAAACAACATCGCGGCTGATGTTGGCGAGCATCCGTAGCTCCAGTTAAAGGCAGGTACATCAGACAGAACGTTAGTCACCCCCGCAATACTCATACCGGGGACACTCACTGCTGTGGTCGCCATCTCTTGTGGCGGCCTGCCAGAAACAATAACCCGCACGATCTTTTGCTGCTCCAGGATAGGATCCGTGCTGGCCAGGTGCGCCACACTCGCGGGAACAGTAATAAGAACCAGAAGCACTATTATAGCGAGCCAACGAAATTGTCTCATGTTACCTTTCCTCTTCTTTGATAGAATGACAAGCAGCCCTCATTATCCACTGCCGTGATGATAGTATCCATGCCCGCCGTTGTCAATCCCCTTGAAGCTCTTAAGTTTACAGCGACATGATCATATTCGTGTCTCAGAAGGCACTCTTAGTATCACGAAAATGTCACAAATGGGTCATATGATACCACGTCATCGGCTGAAGAATCCGACATCCAGTCCCGTAAATAGCCTTTGCTGTCTGACAGCCTGCACAGAACCTGTGGTACTGTTCTTGTTCATATCGAAATGGCGATAGTGAAGGCGCTGGCCAAACTGGGTTAACAAGAAGCAGGGATGATCAGGAATACGTATGATCAATCCAGCTTTCCAGTAGCCTCAAATATACCTCTTTCAACCACAATCACCCGTTGTGGAGAAACGAAGATGTATTTCATCATCCCGGGTCGCTGTGGCAGATGGCTGGCCGGCGACAAACGGTATATGGTCAGCAGGAGCCAGCGAAGGAGAGAAACCGAGCTTTGGGTGTCCGTGGGTTTCGCGCAGCTTCTTGAGTCAACTCTGAAAGTGCGATATAATTTGAATGTAAAACGGAGTGTCCAATGCCAATCTACGAGTATCTTTGTCCGGCTTGTGACTGCAAGTTTGAGTTGCTGCGTCCCATAAGTTGCGCTGACCAGGATGCAGGTTGTCCTAAGTGCCGTGCCAGAGCACGCCGAATACCGTCAGTTTTCAGTGCTTTCAACAAGTCCAGCGATTCAGGATCCACTCCCATAGCCGGTACGGCGAGTAGTTGTAGCGGTTGCTCTGCTGCTAGCTGTAGCACCTGTGGCTAATCTGATTGTTCAGCTTTGTGACAAAGCCACAGTTTGTTAACTTGTGTTCTTGTTCCAGCACATCGCTGGTGATATCGTCTGTGAAGGAGTCAGTCAAAAATGCATGAACTTGGCATTACACAGGACATGCTCGACCTCGTTCTTGAAGAGGCCAAAAAGGCTGGGGCCAAAAGGGTAGCAAGGATCAACCTGACATTAGGTGAGACGTGCGGTATTACGGGGGAATCGGTAGAGTTCTACTTTCAGATGCTGAGCAAGGGTACCATTGCCCAGGGGGCCACCCTGACTTTTGAGATCATCCCAACGCTGGCGCGTTGCCGAAACTGCCGAGCATCCTTTGCTCTCAAGGAGCCCACCAAGCTTTGTCCCCACTGCGGCAGCACCGACCTGGAGGCTGTCTCCGGCAGTGAGCTTTCTGTAAAGAGCATCGACGTGGATTGAGGTAAGGCAGGGCACGCCCAAAAACGCGTCCTCGTCTGACTGAGCTAATACGCGCCCTTAAGGGCGGTTGTGGCGCTCCATCTCGACTACCCTGGTCACATTAGCCGTCTCTCCCTCATCAAAGGGCGCGCTGAACCAGGCATCTAGGATCTCCCGCGCCTTTTCAGGGGTGGTGAAACCCAACCCCAGCGCCAGCACGTTGGCGTGATTCCACTTGCGCGCTCCAGTGGCTACCGCTGCGTCTGAACAAAGCGCGGCTCTAACACCGGGGATTTTGTTGGCTGCCAGCGAGACTCCAGTCCCGGTCCAACACAAAAGTATCCCTTCGTCGTTGTCTCCCAGGGCTACGCTTCTGCCCACCTTTTCCGCTATCTCAGGCCAGGGAGCGACCTCGTGGAGTGTGTAGCGAAAGCCTCTTTCATCCAGATACCGAAGGATACTGTCAACCAGAGCAGTACGCTCGTCAGTCCCGATGGCAATGCTTTCTATCCCTCCCTTCACCGTGTCCATGAACACTTCGGTTGCCGCTGCGCCCTCGAATACATGGGGGTCATTGATAATTCTACCCACAATGTTCACTGGGCTGGCAGGTCTGATCTCATCACCCCGACTAACTGGGGTCGGCCCGAAGAAGATGCACAGGCAACTCCCTTCTGGCCAGTAGGCCAGGTCGCCATAGCTTACCACCTGGCGAGCGTCTTCCTCCCCTATTTTCACCGGCACCGGGAAATATATCTCCTTCCCCCAGGTGAGGGCTTCACCCCTGAAAGGAAGGGATTTCCAAATCAGTTCAGAGGTCTTGCTGGAATTAAGCCAGGCAAAAGCTGTTGCCTTTCCAGCAGTAAGCTTCACCTTTTTCATACCGCGAAGCTCGTCTCTCCTTAACTATTGAATCTGATCTGATAAGCTGGTGCCTGGTAAAGTGAGACCCTTTGCTATGCTCAGGGTGGCAGCGGTCATAGGTATCATTCTTATCCGCTGCAGGCGGAGAAAAACTCGATTGTTATGGGGAACTAGCCTAATCCACAGCCACTACTTCACGAATTTCGGGAATGTCTTCCGTTATCTGCTCTTCGAGCAAGGTGACCACGGTCTCCCGCGGGATGCCAGCAGAGCAGGCAGAGGGGATCACTCTTACCGTCACCACGCCGTTGGCAACGTTTACCAGCTCAATAATATTTACACCCAAAGCTGGCCTGATCTTGGCTATGGCTTTTTCCACTTTGTCTCGCACGGTCTTCTACCCTTCTGTCCGAATGCGTTTATCTCCAACCAGCGCCTCATGCAACTCCAGGATCAGACGCACCGTTTGTCTTGGAGCCCGGCGCTTTGCTCAGGGCTTAAGTCTTAGACGGCAACCACTTCCTTGACCCCAGGAACTTCTGCCTTGAGCACACGCTCAATGCTGTTACGCAAGGTCATTGCCGCCATCGGACAACCACCGCAAGCGCCCGTGAGCTTCAGGATAACCACATCTCCCTTGACATCCACCAACTCAACATCCCCTCCGTCAGCCTGCAAAGCAGGCCTCACTCGCGCCAGTGCCGCTTCCACCTTTTGTCGCATGTCTACCTCCCAGTGCGTATTGATTTTGATGTCGCTACTCTCAGATATCCCACATCCACTCCTCCTCAACTCGAACCCCAAATATAAATCTTACGTGTTGGCCCGTGGCTTCGTCAACTTTCAACGACTTTAGGGAGTGCGGGGTCTCTGCAACAGCTTCCTTGCCCGCCTCAGGTCAGCCAGAGTATTGATGTTGAAGAAGCTAAGGTGTTGAGGATCGAGTTGATCGATTTCAGCCTGCTCTACATATCGCACCTTCACCTGCTCAAAGAAATTTCTGATCTTGAACTCGTCCCGCTCAATCTGTTGTTGCATATAGGGAAGGCAGTTCTTGGAGTAGATGGCATGAAGCGGCTCCAGAGCACCATCAATTCTGGGGATGACAACATCGTAACTCGGGGAGTTTTCGATCATGTAGCGTAGTAGTGGAATGTTAAGAAAGGGCATGTCGGCAGCCACGACCAGGCTGTGAAAAGAGCGAGAGGCTACCAGCCCGGTATAGATGCCGCCTAATGCACCCTTCTCTGGATAGAGATCAACTATGATCTGCGCTGAGGTCGGCGGCACAGATGGCCAGGACTGGTCTTGCGCAATCACCACTAAAATCTGGCTGCTTAGCCCGTCAAGGCGATCAATGACCCTCTGCAACAGAGTACGGTCACCGATCATCTCTGACAGCTTGTCACGGCCAAAACGCTTCCCCTTGCCCCCGGCCAGCACTATCGAACTCAAAACGGATGTGTTGGTCACCCGCCTCCAAACACGAACTTCAAGTGATGCCTTCTCCGTCCTATTCTAACGTACCTTACGGCTGCCTACAATCGGCAATGCTTGACCTTGGTTGACCAGCATATCACCCATGGCGGGAGGATAGCCAAACATCCCCTGAGCAACTAAAATAGGGGATAGCAGAAGATGAGTTCCATCCTGGCCCCATATCGTGTCCTTGACCTCACGAATGCCAAGGGCTTCCTCTGTGGCAAGATCCTGGGCGATCTCGGAGCTGATGTCATCAAGATAGAAAGACCTGGAGGAGACCCTGACAGAAGCATCGGCCCCTTCTACCACGATGCACCCGACGCCGAGAAGAGCCTTTACTGGCTCGCCTACAACACCAGCAAGAGGGGCATAACCCTCAATATCGAGACCGCCGACGGGAAGGAGATCTTCAAGCAATTGGCAAAGAAGGCTGATTTCGTGCTGGAGTCCTTCCCTCTTGGCTACCTGAATCAATTGGGCTTAGACTATGCGGCGCTGACTGAGTTGAACTCTAGTATAATCGTCACTTCCATCACCCCTTTTGGGCAGGCTGGCCCATGGATCGATTACAAAACCAGCGACTTGGTGGCTTGTGCTACGGGCGGATTAGTCTATATTTGTGGTGATGCAGACCGGCCGCCGGTTAGGATCACTGCCGAGCACGCATATCTCCACGCTGGCCTCCATGCTGCCGGGGCTACTCTGATAGCTCATTACTACTGCCAACTAACCGGAGTGGGACAGCACGTCGATGTCTCAATTGAGGAGGCTATGGTATGGACAACAATGTACGCCGTTCCCTACTGGCATACTGCGCAACGGCTGTTCCCCAGGTCTGGCAACCTGCAGACGCGATATGGCAGCACCTATCGGCTGATGTTCCCCTGCAAAGACGGCTACGTGGCAGTGAGAGCGTATACAGGGCTGACTTTCGGACCATGGCAAGCCAGGCTGGTTAAGGCAATGGAGAGTGAAGGGATGGCAGACGACCTGACTAATATAGACTGGTCGGCTCTGAGTTTCGAAGGCCAGACGCAAGAGGAGATAGACCATTGGGAAGAGGTAATGCGACAATACTTCATGCAGCACACCAAAGCTGAGCTTTACGAAAAGGCCCGCCAATATGAGTTCTCACTCTTCCCGAGCAATACGCCAAAAGACATTGTGGAGTACAAGCACCTTGTTGAAAGGGGCTTCTGGATTGAGATAGAACACCCGGAATTGAGAGATTCCCTTCGTTATCCTGGGGCCATTTTCAAATCAGAGCCAGCCTTCGATCAGACTATGTTTCGAGCGCCGCTTATCGGTGAGCACAACGAAGAAGTATACCTCAGGGAACTCGGGCTCTCCAAAAGCGACCTCGCCAGATTGAAGCGAGCCAACGTTATCTGATTATAGAAGGGAGCCAGTGTGAAAGCCAGGAGACCATTGGAAGGATTAAAGGTGATCGATTTCACCTGGCTTATCAGCGGTCCCATCGCCTGCAAGACTCTGGCAGACCACGGTGCGGAAGTCATAAAAATTGAGACCTCTTCCATCCCGGACAACATAAGAATCACCACCCCCTTCAACGCTAACATTACTGGCGTGAACCGAAGTGCCACCTTCGCCAACTACAACAGCAGCAAATATAGTCTGACGCTCAATTTGAGACACCCCAAAGCGTCAAAGATAGCCGAAAGACTGGTGATTTGGGCCGACGTGGTAGTCGAGTCCTTCCGCCCCGGTACAATGAAGCGTTGGGGATTAGGCTATGAAAACCTGCGAAAGATAAAGCCGGAAATTATCATGCTCAGCATGACCATGCAGGGGCAGACAGGTCCTTTTAGCCACGTGCCCGGCGTGGGCACTCAGCTTCAGGCCCTTGTCGGTGTGACCCATCTCACTGGGTGGCCCGATAGGGAGCCGGTGGGAACCCCGATACCGTACCCAGACTTCATTTCACCCTGGTATATAGTAGTAGCCGTCATGGCGGCTTTGGACTACAGGCGACGCACCGGTCAGGGTGTATACATCGACATCTCCCAGCTTGAGACTTCGCTTCAGTTCATGGGGGTCCCTCTGCTTGACTACACGGTGAATGGCAAAGTGCAAACCCGTATGGGAAACCAGCATCCCTACGCAGCCCCGCACGGTGTTTACTTCTGCCGTGGAGACAACCGCTGGTGCGCCATCGCTGCCTTCACGGATGAGGAGTGGCGTTCCCTGTGCGAAGTCATGGCCAACCCAAGCTGGACCAAAGAGCCCAGATTTGCCACCTTTCTCAGTAGAAAGAAGAACGAATCAGAGTTGAATACGCTGGTGGAGGAATGGACCTCAATGCATACAGCCGAAGAAGTGATCAGCTTGCTCCAGTCGGCTGGCGTACCAGCCGGAGTAGTGCAAAATGGCCAAGACCTCCTCGAGCACGACAGCCAACTCCGGCACCGCCACCACTTCTGGGCTTTCGATCACCATGAAACAGGGCAACACGTCACCGAAATGGCTCCGTACAGGCTATCATGCAGCCCTGGGGAACCGAAATGGGCCGCCCCTTGCCTGGGCGAGCACAACCACTACATTTGCACCCAAATCTTGGGAATGTCCGATGCCGAGTTCATTGAACTGGTGACCGAGGGCGTTTTAGAGTAAGGTGCGCTGCAACAACACAATCTGTGACCAAAATACGAGGGCAGGTGAAAATGGTTAAAGCGATAGCACTAATTAAGAGGAAGTCAGGTCTTTCGCGGGAGGATTTCCGCCAGCACTACGAAGAGGTACATGCGCCACTGATCTTGAAGCATTCGGTCGGCTTAAAGAAATACGTGCGGAACCATATCATCGTCCCAGTGGGCGCCGAAGAACCGGATTTTGACTGCATCACCGAGCTTTGGTACGACAGCGTTGGGGACTACAAAGCAAGCATTGCTGTTTGGAGTACTAAAGCTGGCCAGGTTATTCGTAACGATGAAGACAGCTTTCTGGATAGAAGCAAGTTGGCTTTCTTCCTTGTTGAGGAGAAGGTCTCCAGGTAAAAGGAGAAACTGTAACATCTTTGTAGGCGGGGGTGTTAGTTACGACTGAAAAGTGAACTGTTTATGCTTCAAAAGTGAACCGTTTACGGTTGAAAAGTGAACTCCAATGGTTACATTCCTCCATCAAGGAGGGGTGTAATGGATCAGATACACAAGCGGT
>VGOE01000089.1 GCA_016876035.1 Chloroflexota bacterium | reverse complement strand
ACGTTACTACTACTTTCGCCATAAGGGTATGGTATTACAAAGTATTACCCTTTTCAACCACCCGGAAGGTTGGTATAAAAGTGAATCTGCATAGCTTCAGGTTCCCTTATCAATCCACGGATTTGGGTTGAATGGGTCGGCGTCAGTAACTGTTAATGGTGGCTCATGCAGATTTGGCATGTAGCCTCCTTTTCTTTGTCAGGAGTATTCTCTGTCCGACGTTGTCCCTATTGCGATAGCCATAGGCCATCCTTTTTATCAAATCGAGTTGATGCGGTTGTTGCCCCCAGAAAGCCATTGCCATAGCGGTGGTTGAAGCAGTTGAGAATCTGGCGGCCCCAGAGACGGAGCGGAGGCAGCAGGTCTTTGAAAGGCGTAGGATCATCTTCTCTTACGGTATTTTCCCATTAAGCCACCCAGGCCTCAGCTTCTGCCCGCCTGCCACAGCTATACCAGACCCGCACTGATTGCTGCAGGCGCCAGGTTCGCGCAAGTGCGGGGTATTGCCTCAATACCTCTATCAGCCAACAACCCTCTTGACAATCTCTGGTAAGAGTGCTATTTTGGCAAGAGTAGCGCCGACGGGTCGGGGCAAAGCCCGTTGACAGGCGTTATGCTACTCCCGCTCAAAAAGCTTAAAGGCCATGTGCTTGACCTGAAAAACGACGCCAATGAAGATCGGTCAACAAGAGTGGTGAGAACAGGCACATGAGAAGATGGGTGATACCAAGCAGGGAACTTGCAAGGTCCATGAATGTTGGCCTACTGCTTATGACCCCCTATCTGAGACCAAAGGAACCAGACCACGCAACAGGAATCAGCCAAGAAAGGCAATCCCGCCCATTAGCCTCTAAGGCACAGGCTTGGGAAATTAGGTGGCAAGGCAATAGGAGGCGTCACAAAATGCAAAGGCCACCATAGAGATAAATCAAAGTAAAGAAAGGAGGCTAGAAATGAGAACACGGTGGACACGAATAGCTGTATCCTGTTTGATGATCTTGACCATTGTGGCCGCGCTTTCCCTCAGTTGTGGGAATGGGGAAGAAAAGGTAGGAAGAACGATTGTCATAGGCCACATTTCGGACATGTCGGGGCCGGCAGCAACAGCTTTGATTCCCATTAATTACGCCTTGAAAGACCTGGCTAAGTACTATAACGATAACAACCTTATTTCCGGGGTGAGGTTTAAGGTGGTCGAGTATGATGCGCGGTATGACCCTTCGAGGGACATACCAGGCTGGGGCTGGATAAAGTCCAAAGGGGCGATCCTGGGGTTCACTGCCTTGCCCACAACAGCGGAGACGCTGAAACCTTTCGCTGAGACTGACAAGATGCCGCTATGGGCACTGTCTTACAGCAAAGTTCTAGACTATCCTCCCGGATGGGTTTTCCTCGCTAATTGTCCCAACCGTAATCTGATTAACCCCCTCCTCAAGTGGATCAGCGAAAATGATCCCGATTTCCCCTAGGGCAGGCCAGCCAAGATCGGCTCCGCAGGTTGGACAGAGCCCTACGCCGTCGCTTGCAAGGATGCTGTGAAGGAATACGCCCAGGCCCATTCGGGTGAGTGGGAGTATGTCGGTGGCTACCTGACCCCCCAGGGAAACATGAGCTGGACCGCCGAGGTGGCGGCGCTAAAGGATTGTGACTATCTCTGGCCACCCTCGACTGGCACAGGGACATCCACTTTCATGAAACAGTTCCGCGACAAGGGATACGGCGCCAAGTTCATCGGTACCGACGCCCATGCCGCCTACAGGAGTCTAATAATAGACACGCTTGGTTGGGCGGGTGTTGATGGAATGCTGGCTACCAGTCCCACCCGCTGGTGGACTGAAACCCAGTCACCAATAGTGACCCTGGCGCGACAGCTTCTACAGGCAAACCATCGTGACGAATTCAACAAGGTTGTCTATTCGGGAATAGGATACATAGGTGGCTTCCAGCAGACCTATGCTTTCTTCGACATTCTGAAGGCAGCAATAGAGGATGTGGGGGCTGAGAATTTCAATGGCCAAGCCTTCTATGAGGCGGCTATACACTTCAGCAATCAGTGGCCCACTTACGAGCGGTGGAAATTCACCGAGACCAGACGGTATACTTGGGACTACGTCGGGATTTATGAGTGGAGCGCTGCGGCCCAGGACATAGTGAGGAAGGTTGACCCCTGGCTACTGAATACGGTAGACTAGCGGAGGGATGGCTTTAGTCCCCTGGAAAGTTTTCCTGGTATCATGGGCCGGAGCGATTTCCGGCCCATGATATGGATATGGAGGAAATCAAATGACTAAAGGAGCTTTCGACGGCGTCAAAATTATAGAGTTCGGCCATTTTCTGCTGGTGCCCACGGCGACGGCCATCCTGGCCGATTGGGGAGCAGACGTCATAAAGATAGAGAATTTCAAAGCTGGCGGGGATCCGACACGGTTCGCCCAGGCCATAGAAGGTCAAGCACCCCCCGCCGATATCAAGCCCAGCTTGTGGTTCCATTACTTCAATCGGAACAAGAGAGGCATCGGCCTCAATGTGATGACCGATCGCGGCAGGGAGATCATATACAAGCTGGTGGAGAAAGCAGATGTCTTTGCCACCAACTTCGATCCCCGAGCCATTGAGAAATCGAGGGTTGACTACGACAGTCTCAAGAAGGTAAACCCCAGGCTCATCTACTGCCAGTGCAGTGGGTACGGGACTGCTGGCCCAGATAGGTATAAGCCCGGCTTCGACTATGCAGCCTGGTGGGCCAGGAGCGGGATGATGGACAGAATATCAGCTCCTAATGAGGCTCTACGTCCGCAACGCCCCGGTCTGGGAGATAACCTGGCCTCCCCAGGGATAGCCGGTGCTATCGCAGCAGCTCTTTACTGCCGAGAAAGAACGGGGATAGCCCAGAAGGTGGAGATAAACCTTTATCATATGGCAGTCTGGGGGCTACAGTTTGATATCGGCACCGCACTTCATCAGGGCGTCAATCTGAAACAGACGGACAGAAGAACAGTCACCAACGCGCTGTGGAACTGTTATAAGGCAAAAGATGGGAAATGGATAATGCTTGTTATGCCCCAGACAGACCGGTATTGGCCTGCCTTCTGTAAGGCTATCGGCAAGCCTGAATGGGAAAAAGACCCGAGGTTCGATTCCCACATGAAGCGAATGGAGCAGAACCTGTTTCTAATAGCCGCGGTGGATGAGATCGTAGCCGGCAAAACGGCTGCTGAGTGGGAAAAGATCGCCCTGGATTTCGATCTGGTACTGGGGCGTGTTCAGACTCCGCTAGAGGTGGCTA
Organism: Chloroflexota bacterium; assembly: GCA_016876035.1. Classification (GTDB taxonomy): domain Bacteria; phylum Chloroflexota; class Dehalococcoidia; order UBA2247; family RBG-13-53-26; genus VGOE01. The sequence goes on along the minus strand of VGOE01000089.1, from coordinate 4,761 downwards.
GCGACCCACAAGCATGGGAAAACAACTTCTTCGCCGAATTGGAATACGCCACCGGTGTGCGCTTCAAGGCAATAAATAGCCCCATCAAGTTCAGCGAAACTCCGGCTGCCATAAGGTCGCTCGCTCCTGAACTGGGGCAGCATACAGAAGAGATACTGTTGGATCTTGGCTATACGTGGGATGATATGGCAGGGCTCAAGAAAGAAGGTGTGATCCTCTAGAAGGGGGTTAGATGGGCATATGTTACCAGGGTAGAACACTGAAGGAGGTGGTGAGGGAGAAGGAGCGCCTTTTTCAGGAAACCGGCTATGCCTATGGCCTGGAGAAACTGGGGCTGGTGGAGAGTGACCCGGCCAAGTTCATGAGATTCCAGATGAGGCTGGTGGCCGCCTGCATTAACGCCAGGGAAACAGCCAAGCTCATATCCGCCAACCCCATGTCTCTGGTGCAGGGCGAGCTACTGTTCCTGCTGGCCAATCCCGAGGGAGATGTCACCTCTGCCTCCTATGGCCTGGCAGGGCACATCCAGTCCTTCCCCTTCATGATCCGTTCCATAGCCGATCTGGGCTTTGAAGAAGACCCCGGGATCAACGAGGGGGATATCTTCTTTACTAATGATGCTCGCTACGGCGCTCCCCACAATGCTGACTGCTACAATTGGGTTCCCATCTTCTATAAGGGGGAACTGATAGGCTGGACAGTGGGGCTGAACCACATCACCGATGTCGGTGGACTCCAGCCTGGCGGCCTGGGCGTGATCTCGCCTAGCGTTTTCACCGATGGATTTACCGTGCCACCCACCAAGATAGGGGCGAACTTCAAGGCGCACAAGTGGTGGGAACTGCACTGGAAGAGGCGGACGCGGACAGAGGCTTTCAATGTTCTGGATGACAAGATGAGGGTGGCCGGGGCGGTGGCGCTGCAACAAAGGGTCCTGGAGGTGGTGGAGGAGTTTGGGATTGATTACTTCCGCAGAGGCTTGAGGGAGATCATCGAACGGGAGAGGCGAGTGCTGATACAGAGGATCAAAACTCAGGCTGTGCCAGGTATATATCGCTTCCTCCATCTCAACATGGTGAAGTACAAGGGGGTAGTAGGTAAGCTATTCGCTAGTTCCAACAGGGACTGGATACTCCACGATGTCGGGGAATTTCAAATCCTGGCCGATGGCAGGCTGCATATGGATCTTGAAGGGATGACCAGCGAGAACGACTTCCACTGCAATGGCTATGAACCGGCTGTGAGAATGTTGACATCGCTGGGTGCCTGGCCGATGTTTGCCTATACCTCCACCATTAATTCTTCATTGCTGTACATGACCAGTTGGAACCTGCCGCCGGGCTGCATGTTCAACCCACAGAACCCCTTCGCCGCCACCGTTATGTCTCTCGCCGAAATTGGCAAATACATCTCCATGTTCCATATCTGTCTCAGCTACTCATTTTTTGCCAGAGGTTACCTGGAGGAATGCATGCCTCAAGACTGCAGCGGAGTCGGCTACGGGCTAGCCGGCGTGTTGAAGGACGGATTCCGCTGGGCTGGCGGCGATATGACTCTTATCACTTGCTGGGGCTCAGGGGCACTACCTTTCAAAGATGGCGATCCCGCCATGGTCTGCTCACCCAACCCAGCACCGGATATGGGTGAGGCTGAGTTGGGTGAGTTCTTGCAGCCAACCCAGCTAAACATAGGTCGGAAGCTGGTGCCCAACTATTGCGGACACGGCAAGTTCAGGCCTGGTCTGGGGACTGGCATGTGCCAGATGATCGTCGACCCAGGACAAGCCCTGACCGTGGCCGTGTTCGGTTCCACTAATGGCATGGGGCGTATGGCCTTCTCCATGTGCGGCGGCTACCCAGGGATAAATGATATCGTCGTCTTTGCCCACGATACTAACATGAGAGAGCTCATAAAGGAAGGCAAACCCTACCCGAGGGATTTCGTGGAGATCAGGCAGTGGCTCAAGGAAGGCAAGCTGAAAGCTGGCAGTGTAGAGGTTTATCAGGGGGCTACCCCTAACATTTCGTGCAAAGACGGTGACCTGTTCGCCAGCGCTTCTGGCTGTCGCTCTTCCTGGGGCGATGTCTTGGAGAGGGATTTAAGCCTGGTAGAGAACGATGTACATTATGGCTGGATCACAGCAGATGTAGCCAGGACTATTTACGGGGTGGTAACTGATGAGAGTGGTGAAGTGAAAACAAAAGAGACCGAAGACCTGCGCCAGAAGATGCGTCTCAGGAGGAAGGAACGGTCTGTTGATGCCAAAGAATGGTGGAAACAAGAGCGAAAAGCAGTGATGAAGAAGCAGTTTTGCGAGGATGTGTATAATATGTATGCCGATTGTTTGAAATATGGCAAGTTTCGCAAGGAATTCCTGGGCATGTGGCAGTTGCCCGCGGACTATAAATTGTGACAGGAGGTTAAATGGGTATATGTTACCAGGGCAAGACACTGAAGGAGGTGGTGAGGGAGAGGGAGCGGCTTTTTAAGGATACTGGCTACGCCTATGGCCTGGAGAAACTGGAGCTGGTGGAGAGTGACCCGGCCAAGTTCATGAGATTCCAGATGAGGCTGGTGGCCGCCTGCATTAACGCCAGGGAAACAGCCAAGCTCATATCGGCTAATCCCATGTCTCTGGTGCAGGGCGAGCTACTGTTCTTGCTGGCCAATCCGGAGGGAGATGTTACCTCCGCCTCCTATGGCCTGGCAGGGCATATCCAGTCCTTCCCCTTCATTATCCGTTCCATAGCCGACCTGGGCTTTGAAGAAGACCCCGGGATCAATGAGGGGGATGTCTTCTTCAATAATGATGCTCGTTATGGTGCTCCCCATAACGCTGACTGCTACAATTGGGTTCCCATCTTCTATAAGGGGGAGCTGATAGGCTGGACGGTGGGGCTGAACCACATCACCGATGTCGGGGGGCTCCAGCCTGGTGGCCTGGGCGTGATCTCGCCTAGCGTTTTCACCGATGGATTTACCGTGCCACCCACCAAGATGGGGGCGAACTTCAAGGCGCACAAGTGGTGGGAACTGCACTGGAAGAGGCGGACGCGGACAGAGGCTTTCAATGTTCTGGATGACAAGATGAGGGTGGCCGGGGCGGTAGCACTGCAAAAGAGGGTCCTGGAGGTGGTGGAGGAGTTTGGGATTGACTATTTCCGAAGAGGCTTGAGGGAGATCATCGAACGGGAGAGACGAGTACTGATACAGAGGATCAAGGCTCAGGCAGTCCCGGGAATATATCACTATCTTAACCTTAGCATGGTAAAGTACAAGGGGGTGGTAGGTAAGCTGTTTGCTGGCTCCAACAGGGACTGGATCATCCACAATATCGGGGAGTTTCAGATCCTCGCCGATGGCAGGCTGCACATGGATCTCGAAGGGATGACCAGTGAAAACGACTTCCACTGCAATGGCTATGAGCCTGCCGTGAGGATGCTGACATCGCTGGGTGCCTGGCCGATGTTTGCCTATACCTCCACCATCAATTCTTCTTTGATGTACATGACCAGTTGGAATCTGCCGCCTGGCTGCATGTTCAACCCGCAAAACCCTTTCGCGGCCACTGTTATGTGTCTGGCCGAAATTGGCAAATACGTTCAGATGTTTCATAACTGCCTGAGCTACTCCTTTTTTGCCAGAGGTTATCTGGAGGAGTGCTTCCCTCAGGATGTCTGCGGCGTCGGCTATGGGTTATCTGGTGTGATGAAGGATGGGTTCCGCTGGGCTGGCGGCGATATGACCCTCATCACCTGCTGGGGTTCGGGAGGACTTCCCTATAAAGACGGAGAGCCCGCCATAGTTTGCACGCCCAATCCAGCATCAGATATGGGCGAGGCTGAGCTGGGTGAATTCTTGCAGCCAACCCAGTTGAACATAGGCCGGAAGCTGGTACCCAATTACTGCGGACACGGCAAGTTCAGGACTGGTCTTGGAACCGGCATGCTCCAGATGGTCGTTGCCCCGGGACAGGCTTTGATGGTAGCAGTATTCGCTTCCACCAATGGCATGGGTCGCGCCGCCTTTTCGATGTGTGGCGGGTATCCGGGAATAAATGATGTGGTCGTCTTCGCCCATGACACGAATATGAGGGAGCTCATAAATGAGGGCAAGCCCTACCCGAGGGATTTCGTGGAGATCAGGCAGTGGCTTAAGGAAGGCAAGCTGAAGGCCGGCAGTGTAGAGGTCTATCAGGGACCTACCCCCAATATTTCGTGCAAAGACGGTGACCTGTTTGCCAGCGCCTCTGGTTGCCGCTCTTCCTGGGGCGATGTCCTGGAGAGAGACCTCAGCCTAGTGGAAAGGGATGTGCACTACGGCTGGGTCACAGCGGACATAGCTGAAACCATCTACGGGGTCGTAACCGATGAGAAAGGCAAAGTAAAGGCAAAAGAGACCAAAGACTTGCGAAAGGAGATGCGGCTCAGGAGAAAGCAGAGGTCAGTTGATGCCAGAGATTGGTGGAGGGAAGAGAGGCGAAAGGTAACAAACAAAGAGTTTCCTGAGGATGTCTACAATATGTATGCCGATTGTTTGAAATACGGCAAGTTCCGCAGGGAATTCATGGGCATGTGGCAGTTACCCGAGGACTACAAGTTATAAGAGAAAGGGGAAGTATGGAACCAAGAGACGAGCGTGTCAGTAAGGAACACCTGAAAATGCTGGTGGAGGGCAATCTTCACTGGGAAGAGGTCAAGAAGATGCTGCGCCTCCGCCCCAAGGACAGAGATCGCTTCTGGAAATATCTGGAGATATTGC
>VGOE01000088.1 GCA_016876035.1 Chloroflexota bacterium | reverse complement strand
AGGCCCATGAGCTGTTTTCAGAATCCTGAGAGTGTTGATCGGATCATCTATGGCATTACCAATCACCTTAACTCAACCTGGAAGGAGAAGCCTATCCCTCAATTTACACACTTCTCTTGACACTACCTGCCGAGGATGACGAGGTTAGAAGTCATGAGGAGAACTGTGTTGGCTGTCACCGCTGCGTGCTCTTCTGCCCAACACATGCTTTGAATATCAGGAGAACCCCCTTAGATTACCGGGAAAACTACAACTGGCGACCGGAGGTGATTGAGGACATCATCAAACAGGCAGAGACCGGAGGGATGCTTCTGACTGGCATGGGCAGCGACAAAGGGCATCGTATCTACTGGGACCACTTGGTTCTTAATGCCAGCCAGGTGACTAACCCCTCGATTGATCCGCTGCGTGAGCCAATGGAGCTTATCACCTACCTCGGTCGGAAGCCAGGCAAGGTGGAAATTGACCCTAACACCAGCAGTTCGAGAACAGAACTCGCTCCTCAGGTCAAGATCGAGTTGCCAGTCATGTTTGCTGCCATGTCCTATGGCGCAGTCAGCATCAATGTGCATGAATCTCTGGCTCGGGCGGCTGCTGAGACCGGTACACTGTGGAATACCGGAGAGGGGGGACTTCATCCTAAGTTACATAAATATGGGAATAACACCATCGTTCAGGTAGCATCAGGGCGATTTGGTGTTCACCCTGAATATCTTGATGCTGCTAGAGTAGTCGAAATAAAAATAGGTCAAGGAGCCAAGCCGGGCATTGGAGGTCATCTTCCTGGGGAGAAGGTAAGTGCTGCGGTATCCATGACTCGGATGATCCCTCAAGGGACAGATGCCCTATCCCCAGCACCACAGCACGACATCTACTCCATCGAGGACCTGGCTCAGCTTATCTATGCATTGAAGGAGGCAACGAATTATGCCAAACCGATTTCAGTCAAGATAGCAGCAGTCCATAACTCGGCAGCCATCGCCAGTGGGATGATTCGGGCTGGGGCGGATATCATCGTTCTGGATGGTCTGCGGGGTGCCACGGGTGCCGCACCTAAGGTTATCCGCGACAATGTCGGCATCCCGATTGAGATGGCTCTTGCCTCTGTCGATGCCCGCTTGAGGCAGGAAGGTATACGAAGCCAAGCTTCGATTGTGGTTTCAGGAGGAATCAGAAACAGTGGCGATGTGGCTAAGGCAATCGCCCTTGGTGCGGATGCGGTATATATTGGAACCGCGGCCCTTGTTGCTCTGGGCTGCACCGTCTGCCAGCAGTGCCACACCGGGAAATGCGCCTGGGGTATCAGCACCACGGATCCTGCCTTAACCAAAAGGATCAACCCTGACATCGGTGCTAGAAGATTAGCTAACCTGCTTCGCGGCTGGAGCCTGGAGCTGAAGGATATATTGGGTGGCATGGGCATCAATGCTCTGGAGAGTCTGAGGGGGAATCGTCTACATTTGAGAGGTGTTGGACTTACTGATACCGAACTCGAAATCCTGGGAGTAAGAATGGCAGGTAGGTGAGATGTCAGAGAAGGTTTACGTTGAGAAAACAAACAAGATGGTAAAGATCGATGCCTCAGGTCTTCCCTTTCGTGACCTCAATGCCAGACTGAGGGAAGCGGTTTCCAGTGGGACGCAGCGGATTGAGCTTCACAATGTTTATGGGCAGAGATATATCGGCACGAACTTGAACAAGCCGATTGAAGTTGAGATATTTGGCGTTCCTGGCAATGATTTGGGCGCGTTCATGGACGGCCCCAGGATTATCGTTCGTGGCAATGCCCAGGATGGCTGTGGTAATACGATGAACAGTGGCGAGATTATTGTCCATGGTCGCGCTGGGGATATCACCGGGCTGTCAGCCCGTGGGGGTAAGATCTTTGTCCGCGATGACGTGGGCTACAGGGCTGGCATCCACATGAAGGAGTACGGAGACAAGAAGCCAGTGCTGGTCATCGGAGGCACTGCCCAGGATTTCTTCGGGGAATATATGGCAGGCGGGATTGTGATTCTCCTCGGGCTCAATTTGAAAGAAGGCGAACATCATAAGGCCAGGTTCGTCGGCACCGGAATGCACGGGGGAACGATATTTGTGAGGGGCAGTGTAGATAATTCCCAACTAGGTAAAGAGGTAGGCGTTGCTGAGTTAGACCAGGAGGATCAACAGGTTGTCCAGCGATTCGTTGGCGAATTTGCGTCGCATTTCGGCTATGACGCAGCAGAGATACTGAAACACAAATACGTTAAACTGTTCCCGCTTTGGTTGCGACCTTATGGCAGACTTTACGCCTATTAGATTCTGCGGAGAAGCAACACATGCTGCTCAGCATATACACACAGGGAGGTTGAGCCAATTTTCAAAGCGGGCTTGATCCGGTGGTGGCTGTTGGGGTGGACTATAGAAGTGACAGTCATGCCATAAGCAGGCTGATGGAATCGGATCCTGAGGGGTTTTTTGTGACCTGCGAATTGCAGGCGGGAGGCAAATAGCTTGTTTAGCGCGATCATGGTGGCTGATGAGACCGATTTGGTAGGGAGGCTAAGTTCAGAGCTCGCCCAAAAGGGTTTTACCTGTTCCATCATTCCGGATGTTGAGGATGCAATGGAGCAGATCAACGAGCAACGCCCCGACTTGATATTCATAGCTATGGATGGCTTGTCAGCTAATTCGAGGATATCGAATCTGCCCCAAAGAGTGAGGCAGGAAAGGCCTTTACCTGTTATTGCTCTGGCCTCGAGAGAAGCTTTCCACAGACTCGAGTCTGCAAAGGGTGTGGACGATTTCATCGTTGAACCGTGGGATCCGGCCGAGGTGGCAGTGAGAGCAAAACGACTTCTGCTGCGGACGAACCACGTGGGCAGTGAAGAGTTGCTGAAGTGCGGTGACCTGACGATTGATCTGGCCAGATGTGAGGTATCCGTGAATGGTAGATTAGTGCTGCTGACCTTTAAGGAATACGAACTACTCAAATTTCTGGCAAGCAATAAGGATAGGGTCTTCACTCGAGAATCTCTGCTCAATAGAGTCTGGGGCTACGACTATTATGGCGGCGATAGGACAGTGGACGTTCACATCAGAAGACTTCGGAGCAAGATTGAGGACTCCACCCACACCTTTATTGAAACAGTGCGGAATGTCGGCTACAAGTTCAGGAATGGTGTGTAGATCCTAAACGAATACCCCAGAATCATGATGCTTCCGGAGGTAGGGCAATCTGGAATAGAGGGAAGATTTTGTGTGCCACGTCTCGGAGATTAGGACCTGCTGCATCAATTGAGCTGACGCGCTGAAAAGAGAAGTGAAAATGGCTCGGACGGTGTCATTAGTGCTGGAAGACGGTTCAGTCTATGAAGGTTACTCCTTTGGCGCTACTGTTTCTACCTATGGCGAGGTGGTATTCAACACCTCGATGACTGGGTATCAGGAGATGCTTACCGATCCTTCCTATGCTGGACAGATTCTGGTTCTTACCTACCCCCTCATCGGCAATTATGGCATCAGCGAGCATGACTTTGAATCCAACCGGATTCAGGTGAGGGCACTTATAGTGCGAGAGGATTGCCAACAGCCTAGCCCCTGGCAGAGCGCAAGCACCCTACACCAATTCCTGGAAACCAACGGTATACCTGGAATATATGGTGTGGACACGCGATCGCTCACGAGGCGCCTGCGCTCGCAGGGAGTGATGATGGGAGCAATTGTCACCGACAAGTCTCCTGAGGAAGCTCTTGAGCAGCTCAGGGGCGTGCCTCGCTATGACAGCATTGATTTCGTGAAAGAGGTAAGCACTAAAGCTCCGTATCAATGGGAGCCCCTAAGAACTGAAACTGACTCTTCGCCTCGTATTATCGTCCTGGACTGTGGTTTGAAATACAACATCCTCCGTATCCTGCGCCGCCTGGGCTGTAAGGTAACCGCAGTGCCCTGTACTTACTCTGCCGAGCAGATTCTGGAACTCAAGCCCGACGGCATACTCCTCTCACCTGGTCCCGGCGATCCGGCACTGCTGGGGCACATTGTGGACACCGTAAAGAAGCTGGTGGGTACAAAGCCTATCATGGGTATATGTCTGGGAGAGCAACTTATCGGTAGAGCCTTTGGCGCTACGACTTTCAAACTGAAATTCGGGCACCGTGGTGGCAACCACCCGGTGCGCGATTTGGAGACCGGCATGGTGCATATCACTGCTCAAAATCACGGCTATGCTGTCGACGCTGATACACTCATGGGAGGACTAGAGGTAAGCCACACCAACCTGAACGATGACACAGTAGAAGGCCTGCGTCACCGTGACTTTCCCGTTATTTCAATCCAGTATCACTCCGAGGCATCCCCCGGACCTCGTGACAACCTCTACCTCTTTGACCGCTTCCTGGAGATGGTTCGGGGAGCGAAAACACAGGGCAGATCGGCTGACGTCAGCCGAACTACCCCAGGCAGCGTCGAAGGTCAGGGAAGAAAAGATGTCGAAACCCAGTAAGGTCCTGGTCGTTGGTTCTGGTCCTATCATCATCGGCCAAGCAGCCGAATTTGACTACGCTGGTACCCAGGCTTGCAAAGCCCTGAGAGAGGAAGGCGTAACCTCGATACTGGTAAACTCCAACCCGGCTACCATTATGACCGATGAGGGCGTTGCCGATATCGTGTACATAGAGCCACTCACTGTCGAAGTAATCGGGCGCATCATCGAACGCGAGCGCCCTGATGGTCTTCTGCCAACTCTAGGAGGGCAAACAGGGTTGAACCTGGCTGTAGAGTTAGCCGATGCTGGCATCTTAGATAAATATGATGTGCGACTTTTGGGAACTCCACTGGACACAATCAAGAAAGCCGAGGAGCGCTCCCTGTTCAAGCAATTGCTTATTGACATTGGGGAGCCGGTGCCAACCAGCATCACGGTAAACTCGGTTGAAGAAGCGGTCAAGTTTGCTCAGGATGTTGGCTTGCCTTTGATTGTTCGTCCCTCTTACACCCTGGGAGGAAGTGGAGGAGGCATCGCCCACACCATGGAGGAGCTACAGAAGACTGTGGCCGCCGGGCTATCTGCCAGCCTCAGCCGTGAGGTGTTGATTGAGATATGTCCTCTGGGTTGGAAAGAGCTTGAATACGAAGTAATGCGTGATGCGGCTGGTAACTGCATTACCGTATGCAACATGGAGAATATTGACCCAATGGGGGTGCATACTGGAGACAGCATTGTGGTTGCTCCCAGTCAAACCCTCTCTGATAAAGAACATCAGATGCTGAGGTCAGCGAGTCTCAACATTATCCGTGCCCTCGGCATCGAAGGGGGATGCAACGTCCAGTTTGCCCTTGCGCCCAGTCCCATAGTAGCCGAGAAGTGGTGCTCAGGAGAGACAGGTAGTGCCTACTATGTTATTGAAGTTAATCCCAGGGTCAGCCGCAGTTCAGCCCTGGCTAGCAAAGCTACCGGTTATCCTATTGCCCGGGTAGCAGCGAAAATCGCTGTTGGCAAGCGATTGGACGAAATTCCAAATCGGGTAACCGGGAAAACCCTGGCTGCCTTCGAGCCAGCATTGGACTACTGTGTGGTAAAGATTCCACGCTGGCCTTTCGACAAGTTTGCCACGGGGGATCGCAACATCGGCACTCAGATGAAGGCTACCGGAGAAGTGATGGCTATTGACCGTTGCTTTGAGGCAGCACTACAAAAGGCAGTGCGCTCCCTGGAAATAGGTGGCAAGCTGCTTCTGTGGGAGGAACGGAGCTGGTCTAGGTCATCAGAAGAGCACGAGTCCGAGAAGAGAGAGCTCGATTCCTATCCGCTCCATCCTCATGACCTGAGAATATGGGCCATTATGGCCGCGCTACGGAGAGGAGCAAGTCCAGAAGAATTATCGCGGCGCACGGGCATTGACCCGTGGTTCATGCATAAGTTTCGCAATATTGTGGAAATAGAGAAGCGCCTTCTTGCCAAAGTATTGACTCCTGAGCTTCTCCTGGAAGCGAAGAAGCTGGGATTCTCTGACGAACAGATTGGAACATTGTCCGATAAGCTCCCAGAACAGGTGCGGCAACTTCGCCACCAGTGGCAAATTCGCCCCGTTTACAAGATGGTCGATACCTGCGCCGCTGAGTTTGAAGCCTCAACCCCCTACTTCTACAGCGCCTATGAAAAGGAAAACGAAGCTATGCCTCTTGAAGGGCAGAAGGCAGTGGTTATCGGCAGCGGACCGATCCGCATTGGGCAAGGAATTGAATTCGACTATTGCAGTGTGCACTCTGCCTGGGCACTCAGTGAGGTAGGAGTCAAGAGCATCATGGTGAATTCTAATCCAGAAACGGTCTCTACTGATTTCGATACCAGTGACCGTCTCTATTTTGAGGCATTGGATGAGGAGAGCTTGCGAGATATCCTGGAAAATGAAAGCCAGTCTTCTCCTCCTGCCTCTGTGGTGCAGTTTGGTGGGCAGACAGCCATCAATCTTGCAGAGCCTCTGGCACGCAGTGGTATGCCTATTATCGGCTCAAGCGCTGAGACCATTGACATAGCTGAGGATCGTCACCGCTTTGAAGATTTCGCGGATCGCTCAGGTATTCCGCAACCCCCTGGTGGTGCAGCTACTTCTGTCCAGGGAGCTCAGACTATTGCCCAGCACATCGGCTACCCCGTTCTGGTGCGCCCCAGCTATGTTCTTGGAGGCCGTGCAATGGAGATTGTGCATGATACCACGGAACTAGCACGTTATATGAGTGGAGCCCTGGAATTGGGCAGTAAGCACCCGGTGCTCATCGACAAGTATCTGGAGGGCAAAGAGGTGGAAGTGGATGCCGTCTCTGACGGAGAGAGGGTTCTTATTCCAGGTATCATGGAGCATATTGAGAGGGCCGGAGTGCACAGTGGAGATTCCATGGCAGTATATCCCGGCTTGAACTTGACAGAGGCAGAAGTCAACGCTCTGGTGGATCATACCGTCCGCATCGGCTTGGGTCTTCAGATCAAAGGTCTGATGAATGTCCAGTTTGTCATCATGCGAAATCGAGGCTACTCTTCAGTGTATGTATTGGAGGTCAATCCACGTGCCAGCCGTACTATTCCTTTCATCTCCAAGGTTACAGGGGTGCCCATGGTACGCGTCGCCACTAAGATTATGCTCGGGATATCCCTCAGAGAGCAGGGATATGAGACGGGACTGTGTAAGAAGCAAAAGCTAGTAGCCATAAAAGCCCCGGTCTTCTCTATGTCTAAACTAGCTGGAGTAGATACTTATCTTGGCCCTGAGATGAAATCTACTGGAGAAGTAATGGGAGTTGACTACACCTTTGAGGCTGCTTTAGCCAAGGCGCTGCTGGCAGCAGGGTTAATGCTTCCCGCAAAAGGGGCAATTCTCCTCAGTATTGCTGATAGAGATAAGCCTGAGGCGCTTCCGATAATCGAAAGGCTCTCTCAAGCAGATTGTAAGCTGTATGCTACCGAGGGCACAGCGGCGATGATTGAAAAAGAAGGCATCAGAGTCAAGTTCATCACCAAGAAGCTAGGCGAAGGTCATCCCAACGTGCTGGATGTTATTCAAGATGGAACTGTGAACGGCGTAGTCAACACCATCACCGGAGGACGTGCCCCCCTGAGGGATGGCTTCTTCATTCGTCGTGCCGCAGTGGAGAAACGTATCCCCTGCTTTACTTCTCTGGATACGGCTAGAGCTGCCACGGAGGCGTTGGTTAGAAGAAACCATATCTTCAGTGTCCATCCTTTGCGGGAGTATGTGAACGGACATGAACCTTAGCGTATCGCTCACTCTCGGAACCTTTTTGGCAAACGTGCCCATTCTCACCCCCACCTCCTTACCGATTTCCTGCGGATGATAACATCCACAGGGAGCAATGAGCAATTAGGGAAGAAGCAGCATTCTTGTTTGCTTCGAATGTTATCATCTCTGGGACACTTCCGGTAGTTCTCCGCTTTCTCCGTAATCCGTGGATTCTAAAATTTAGCTTCAGCTTAGTATTACACCGTAATACTCAGTCCTTACCTCGAAAGAGATTTCAATTGTTCTTTGTCCAAAGAAATCCCATATCGTTCGAGTACGAGAGA
>VGOE01000087.1 GCA_016876035.1 Chloroflexota bacterium | reverse complement strand
AGGCCCATGAGCTGTTTTCAGAATCCTGAGAGTGTTGATCGGATCATCTATGGCATTACCAATCACCTTAACTCAACCTGGAAGGAGAAGCCTATCCCTCAATTTACACACTTCTCTTGACACTACCGTCATTGACCCCAACGGCGCTAACAGTTAAAATTTATGAAAGTTCGCGAGAGGTGTTTATGCAGTCCAGTTTGATTAGCAAAATCGAGAAAGCGAAGCGGTATGCTCAGGAGAAAAACAGGGTTACCTTCACTCAGCTTACGGCGAGTTTTCAAGGGGAGCATGACAATTATACCGTGAGCTACAAAGACGAAAAGTGGCATTGCTCATGCCATTTCTTTGCCTCGCGAGGGATATGCAGTCATTGCATGGCTCTACAAAGGATTCTTGCCGAGATGCTGCCCGCGGGGGCGATTTCTCAGTATACTCCCTAGCGATCCGCGAATGGTAAGGATTTGAGCCGGTATTCCTCTGTGGCACGTCTGTGGCACGTCACGGCCAGCGGAACTTGGTGGTTTGCAGTTGTTAGAAAGAGAGGTAGTCGGTATGGACTTAGGGCTTTCTGAACCCCAGGAGATGCTCAGAAAAATGGCCAGGGATTTTCTGACCACTGAGTGTCCCAAGAGTCTCGTTAGACAGATGGAGGAAGATGAGAAGGGGCACCCTGTACAACTGTGGCAGAGTATGGCGGAACTGGGCTGGATGGGGTTGCCCTTTCCCGAAGAGTACGGCGGTGGAGGTGGAGGCTTTCTCGACTTGGCTGTACTCTTGGAAGAGATGGGCCGTGCCTGCTTACCTGGACCATTTTTCTCTACGGTAGTCTTGGGTGGCCTAATTGTTTTGGGTGTTGGGAGTGAAGAACAGAAGCGAGAGCTATTGCAGGCAATCGCTGAAGGTAAACTGGTCATGACCCTGGCTCTAACCGAGCCTGATGGTGGATATGAGGCTGCTGACATTGCTGTCCAGGCTGCGGCGGAGAAAGATCAGTACGTCATCAACGGCATTAAACTATTTGTGCCTGATGCCCATGTTGCTGACCGGATAATATGCGTAGCTCGGACAGGAAGAGGGAGCCAGCCGCAGCAGGGAATCACGTTGTTTCTGGTGAACCGACAAAGCCAGGGTGTGGTCTGTGAGCTGCTTCCATCCTTGGCGAAGGATAAGCAGTGCAGGGTGGTCTTTGATAGGGTGGTCGTTCCTGCGAAGGGCATGATGGGTAAAGCTGGGCAGGGCTGGGGCGAAGTGAGTAAGGCTCTGGAGCGGGCGGCTGTGGCCAAGAGCGTGGAAATGGTGGGAGGTGCGCAGCAGGTGCTGGAGATGACCGTCAATTATGCTAAGGAAAGGGTGCAATTTGACCACCCCATTGGGAGTTTCCAAGCTGTCCAGCATCACTGTGCCAACATGGCTATATATGTGGATAGCACTCGATACCTGGCCTATCAGGCGGCGTGGAAGATCAGCGAAGGATTGCCGTGTGATATGGAAGTGGCTGCTGCCAAAGCCTGGGTGAGCGATGCCTACAGACGGGTATGTGCCCTAGGTCATCAGGTTCATGGGGCCATAGGCTTCACCTTGGATCATGATATGCAGCTTTACTCCAGGCGCGCCAAAGTAGCGGAGATGGTCTTTGGTGATGCTGACTTTCACCGGGAAGTAATAGCTCGGATGCTAGAGGGTTAGAGCATTCTGTTGGCTGAGGCTTTGTCGTGCGCGTGTGCCTGAACTAGTTGAGACTGGATGGCCTCGTCACCTGGGTGAACATGCCGCACTGGCTGCCCTTCTCGGAACTGCGGAGCAGCGTCTGCTTTTTCCGCCAGTGACTTCGCTGTGCCATGTCTGGTAAGCTCATCTGCGATTCTAATGTGGCTGCCGGCAAATCCTGGGAGATTTTTGGCATCGGCGTTCTTGATAGAATCAGGGGGAATATGATACGCTCTAAGCGCTCATCGGGGGTGGCTGAGTGAGCCAGGAGAGACAGATGACGGAGGATGCAGCCCAGCAAATATGCAGTAAGTTTCTCCTTGACCGTTATCCTGCAGCCAAGATCAGCTTTGGCAAGTTGACACGGATCACCACAGAGGGTGGGTCCAAGTATTACCTGGAAGGGGAGATAAAGGTACGCTCAGGCGGTTTGGTAGCCAAGTATCTCTCTCCCCCGGAGTGGTACAGATTCAAGTTCTGGGTTGACGCTTCAACCGGTAGAATAGCCGACTGGGAGATGCATTAGATGGCAAGCTATGACTACGTTATTGTTGGTAGTGGTATTGCTGGGCTTTACTGTGCTTTGCTGGCGCAAGAGCGAAGTAGTGTTCTCATCCTCACTAAGGGAAGCATTGACGATTGCAACACGAAATATGCCCAGGGGGGTATCGCTGCGGCAATAGGCCGTGATGACTCGCCTGAAATACACCTGCGCGATACCATAGAAGCTGGTGCTGGGCTAACGGATCCTGAAGCAGCACGTCTCCTGGCGGAAGAGGCGGCTGATAGAATTGCTGACCTGATCAATTTCGGGGTTCCCTTCGACACTATCAATGGAGAGATCGCCCTTACCAGGGAGGCAGCTCACAGCGCCTCTAGGGTGTTACATGCTGGGGGTGATGCTACCGGAGAACATATAGAGGTTACCCTCAGTCGAAAGGTTCGATTGTCGAAGATCAAGGTTCTGGAACACTGCCTGGCTACAGAGATACTGGTGGGTAGTGGTAGGGTCAGTGGTATAAGAGCCCTAGATTCCCGTACCGGCTCTGTGGAAGAATTCGGTTGCCGCAACCTTATTCTGGCCACTGGTGGCGCCGGACGCCTGTTCAAGTATACCACCAACTCAGAGATAGCCACTGGGGATGGAGTCGCCCTTGGCTTCAAAGCTGGGGCCGAAATCGCCGACATGGAGTTCTTCCAGTTCCATCCGACTGCAATACGTTTGCCAGGGGTACATCCTTTCCTCATCTCCGAGGCAGTGAGGGGAGAGGGGGGCATACTACGCAATGTGGAAGGGTATGCTTTTATGTGGGATTACACTCCGGAGAAGGAGCTCGCCGCACGAGACGTGGTGACTCGCAGTATCCTTTATGAGATGAAAAAAACGCGAAGTGATCGAGTTTTCCTTGATGTCACTCATCTGCCATCCCGTGTCGTAACCACACGCTTTCCGCGCATTTATCGTTTCTGTCTTGAACACGGCCTGGATATCACTAGAGGGCTGATCCCTGTAGCGCCTGCGGCGCATTATATGATGGGGGGTGTGAGGACGAATACATGGGGTGAGACAAATATCGGTGGGCTGTTTGCTGTTGGCGAGGTGGCTTGCACCGGAGTACACGGGGCTAACAGGCTGGCCAGTAATTCACTGCTGGAAGTTTTAGTCTTCGGCAAGAGAGCGCTACAGAGGATTGAAGCAGGAATGCCCAATAAGGCCGCGGCGCAGGCTGGGCAGAACTATTACACCCTTCCGCAGCGAGAGCCTGCGGAGCCCAGCGTGCCTCTCAGCCTTACAGCCCTTCAGACCTTGATGTGGGAGAGGGTGGGAATTATTCGCTCCGGCGACACCCTGGGAAAAGCAGCAGATACCCTGGCTGGCTGGGAGAAGAGGTTGGGAGAAGCGTCTGATCTGAGTTCCTATCAATTGCAGAACCTAGTGGTCACCGCTCGATTGATGACGGAGGCAGGGCTGATCAGGAAGGAGAGCCGGGGAGCCCACTTTCGCACTGATTATCCGCAGCCTTCGCCAGAGTGGCTGAAACACGCCGTGTTCAGGAAGGAGTAAGCCGTTGCAGATGGGGTGGAAGAGGATTGAGGAAATAGTTGACCGTGCCCTTGCCGAAGACGTGGGGTGGGGGGATGTGACCACTGAAGCCCTGGTGCCGGCGGAGTTGACAGGTAGAGCTTCCTTTGTGGCTAAGGCCCATGGCATACTGGCAGGGGTGGAGGTAGCTCGTCTGGTCTTCCATCGGGTTGACCCCGCTGTGCAATTTGACATAACTATTACGGACGGAAATAGCATACAGCCGGGCGATGCGGTAGCCGTGGTTGAGGGGAAGGTGGCGAGCATCCTCAAGGCCGAGCGGACGGCTCTCAATTTTTTGCAGCGGCTCAGCGGTATTGCCACGGAAACTAACCGCTATGTCGAGGTAGTCAAAGGTCTTGGGAGCCGGATTGTGGATACTCGAAAAACAACGCCAGGGCTGAGGATTCTGGAGAAGTATGCTGTCAGGGTTGGTGGAGGACACAACCATCGCTTAAACCTGGGTGACGGGGTGCTCATCAAGGATAATCACCTGGCGGCCCTTCGCTCTCGAGGGCTGGCTATGAAGGATATCATCAGCAGGGCAAGGGAGAGAGCGCCTTTCAACCTCAAGGTAGAGGTAGAGGTGAGAACTGCTCAAGAGGCTGTAGAGGCTGTCGAGGTTGGGGCTGACATAGTGATGCTGGACAACATGGGCCTGGAGGAAATGCGTCAGGCGGTGTTATTGGTGAAAGGCCGGGCTTTGATTGAGGCCTCTGGGGGTATTACCTTGGACAACGTCCGCCGCGTGGCTGAAACAGGGGTTGACCTCATCTCCATTGGTGCTCTTACCCACTCGGTCAGGTCCCTCGATATCAGTCTCGAGATGTGAACCTGTCTTTTCTGCGGTTTTTTCAGTGCCAGCCCGTTTGTACACGAGTTCGGTATTGCTGCTCAGTTTGCCATGTGCCGACATCTCTAGGATCGCATACGAAGCTACGTGGGTGACTCGCCTCCGTCCGAAAAGAGACCCGAAAGTCTTCATCCTCAATAGTGCCTTGTGTCCACCTTCTGACTGCTGGCTGGTCTAACACTGCTGTGCTATACTGAGCTAGAAACAGCGCTTTTGAGGAGGGGCAATGATTGATGAATTGAAGGTGTTCACGGGCAATGCCCATCCTGCTTTGGCTTGGGGGATATGTGATTATCTGCGTATATCTTTGGGCAAGGCTGAGGTCTTTGAGTTCAGCAACGAGAACATCTTCGTTCGCTTACTGGAATACGTACGGGAGAGAGATGTTTTTGTGGTGCAGTCAATCTGCTCCCCGGTAAACAAGAGCCTGATGGAGCTTCTCATAATGCTGGATACCGTGAAGCGTGCCTCGGCCGGCAGAGTTACTGCCGTAATTCCCTATTATGCCTACGGCCGAACGGACAAAAAAGACCAGCCTCGGGTGCCGATAACAGCCAGGCTGATCGCTGACATGCTTACTGCGGCTGGGGCGAACCGTGTTCTCACCATAGACTTACACGCCGGCCAGATCCAGGGCTTCTTCCAGATTCCCGTAGACGAGCTAACGGCCCTCTACCTTTTGACTGGCTACTTCAAGCAGAAGGCGCTGGATAACCTGGTGGTAGTGGCCACCGATATCGGGATTTCTAAGAGGGCCAGGGACGTGGCAGAGAAGCTGAATGCCCCTCTGGCTATTATTGAGAAAAGGCGGGTGGGCAACGTTGGCAAATCGGAGACGCTGAACGTAATTGGCGATGTGGAGGGCAAGCGTGTCCTCACCGTTGATGATGAAATAGACACTGGTGGTTCCCTTATCGGCGCCGTGAGGGCTCTCCGTAAGGGGGGTGCCATAGAGGTCTATGCCTGCTGTACTCACCCTGTTTTCTCTGGGTCTGCTATCAAGAGGATAAAGGCCTCTGCGGTGAAAGAGGTGGTAGTGACGGATACCATCCCTGTCAATACGTGCAGGAAACCAGATAAGGTCACTGTTCTATCGATGGCGCCTCTCCTGGGTGAGGCCATCCGCCGCATCCACACTGGCGAGTCCATGGGTGCCATGTTTGAATAAGTAGGAGACAAAATGTTCAAGTGGTTGGGTGGCCTGGTTGATTCCAATGAGAGAGAGCTGAAGCGGCTACAGCCTGTGGTTGCCAGGGTAAATGCCGTGGAGCCAGAATTAGAGAAGCTCAGCGACGCCGAACTGCGTGGTAAGACGGATGAATTCAAGTCCCGCTATAGTGATGGGGAAAAGCTTGATGAACTCCTTCCGGAAGCCTTTGCTGCGGTGCGTGAGGCAGCTAGACGCACCATAAAGCAACGCCACTTCGATGTCCAGTTGATGGGAGGGATAGTCCTGCACCAGGGGAAGATCGCCGAGATGAAGACTGGTGAGGGCAAAACCCTGGTGGCCACCTTGCCTCTATATCTCAATTCCATTGTCGGTGAAGGGTGTCATCTGGTGACTGTCAATGACTACCTCTCGAAGCGTGACCCCTACTGGATGGGACCCATATACCATGCTCTGGGTGTGAGCGTCGCCAGCATCCAGCATGAGGCCTCCTTCATCTATGACCCCAGTTACGACTCCGGAGACCCCAGGTGGCGCTCCATGCGGCCCGTCTCCCGACGCCAGGCCTATGAATCAGACATCACCTACGGTACTAACAATGAATTCGGCTTTGACTATCTGCGAGACAACATGGTGGTGGACCTGTCGCAATGCGTGCAGCGCCCTTTGAACTACGCCATTGTGGATGAAGTGGACTATATCCTCATCGACGAAGCGCGTACTCCTCTTATCATCAGCGGCGCAGCGGAAGAGGCAGCGCAGAAGTATTATACCTTTGCCAGACTGGTGCCCAGGCTGGTGTCAGGGGAGGACTACACCTTAGATGCCAAAGATCGGGCTGTCATGCTTACCGATGCTGGGGCGAGCAAAGTGGAGAACCTGCTCCGAAAGGACGGCTTGCTCAAATCCCCCGACCTTTATGATCCCAGCAATTATGCCCTGACCCACTACCTGGATAGTGCCCTCAAAGCTCATGTCCTTTACAGGAGGGATAGAGACTATGTGGTGAAAAACGGTGAGGTTATCATCGTTGACGAATTCACTGGTCGGCTGATGCCTGGCCGGCGGTACTCTGAGGGGCTACATCAGGCTATCGAAGCTAAAGAGAGGGTGAAGATACAGAGAGAAAGCGTGACCTTGGCTACCATTACCTTTCAAAACTACTTCCGTCTTTACCGGAAACTGGCTGGCATGACAGGAACGGCGGTTACTGAGGCGGAGGAGTTCCAGAAGATATACAAGCTGGATGTAGTAGTCATTCCTACCAATAAAGAAATGATTCGGGAGGATTGTACTGACCAAATATACAGGAACGAGGAAGCCAAGTTTCGTGCTGTAGCCAACGAGGTGGAAAGGCTATACAAAGAGCAGCGTCCGGTGCTGGTGGGGACCACCTCTATTGAGAAATCGGAACTCCTGAGTGACCTGCTACAGCGGCGCGGTGTGCCCCATCAGGTATTGAACGCCAAGAACCATGAAAAGGAGGCCTATATTGTTTCCCAGGCAGGGAAGCCAGGAGCGGTGACCGTGGCTACCAATATGGCTGGTAGAGGCGTGGATATTATCCTGGGCGGAAATCCTGAGGGCCGCACCCCTGAGGAGTGGCAGGCGGACCATGGTAAAGTAGTGGAACTGGGAGGCCTCCATGTTATCGGCACCGAGAGACATGAAGCTAGGCGTATTGATAACCAGCTTCGCGGTCGGTCGGGACGCCAGGGTGACCCAGGGAGTTCCCGTTTCTATGTTTCGCTGGAAGACGATGTAGTGAGTCGCTTTGGCGGCGACAGAGTGAAAGGCTTCATGGAGTGGGCTGGGATTGGCGATGAAGTCCCCATCGAGCACTCTCTGGTGAGCAAAGCCATCGAAAATGCCCAGGTGCGGGTGGAGGGCTACCACTTTGAAATCCGCAAGCACCTGGTGGACTACGACGATGTGGTGAACAAGCATCGCGAGGTAGTCTACGGCGAAAGAAAAAGGATCCTGAGTGGTGCTGATCTCAAGGGCAATATCCAGGGCATGATCCAGGACGAAATCCGCGGGCTGGTGGCGGCTCATACCGGTGACGAGGAGAGTGACGTGGCGGGGCTGCTGGAGGACGTTGGCCGTATCTTGCCTCCAGCGCCGGAATTGAATAGGGATTCCCTTTCCCACAAACTGCCTGAGGAGATCGAATCGATCCTGGTTGATTATGCCTGTTCCCTCTACGAAAAGAAGGAACAGGAGATGGGTCCGCAGAACATGCGAATTCTGGAGCGGCTGGTCATGCTGCGGTCACTGGACAGGCTATGGATGGAGCACCTGACCATGATGGAGCAGACGCGCCATGGGATTGGGCTTCAGGCGGTGGGGCGTGGCGACCCGCTGGTGGCCTATAAGAGGGAGGGACATGACCTTTTTCAGAGCCTTCTAGCCAATATTCAGCATGACGTGGTGCATACTATCTACCGTGTTGATATTGTGAAGAAGGAGGCTGCCCCGCAGGGAACGGCGAGCAAGCGGAACGCAGCAGCCGTTGACAAGAGGGTGGGGCGTAACGACCCCTGTCCCTGTGGAAGCGGCAAGAAGTATAAGAGGTGCTGCGGGCGGTAGGGCTGTCATCTGAAGGAGAGAGCTTCGCAATTTCCCGTCCCCTAGCGGAAGGGAGTTCACGGGGTCTGTAGGGACAGACCTTCAGAGTCTGTCTCAAAAATACCGTCCAGGGGATTCACGATAGGTTGAGGAAGCGGTAGAATAGGAGCAATGTTAGTGGAGGTAAGAGATATATGCCGCTACGCCCGTTTAGTCGCTGTCAGACCTGGT
>VGOE01000086.1 GCA_016876035.1 Chloroflexota bacterium | reverse complement strand
AGGCCCATGAGCTGTTTTCAGAATCCTGAGAGTGTTGATCGGATCATCTATGGCATTACCAATCACCTTAACTCAACCTGGAAGGAGAAGCCTATCCCTCAATTTACACACTTCTCTTGACACTACCAAGAAACGCCCACACAGTCCGCTTCTGAGGCAGCCTGCTAAACCTAAGCCATAGCATGATATTCCCACGTTCTTAGCCAAGAGTCCACACCCTGAATTACCAAGCCCAAGACACCTATCGTTTGCCCGGTCCGCCGGCACCACCTTCAAATGCCGAGTACAGCAAGGATGGCCGCCTTTCCTTTTTTGTTCTTTCAAGAAAGTGTTCTGAGATGTTATGACTTTGTAATCTATTTCGAACCAATTTTATGACTTCTACAGGCCTGACTCGCTATTGTAATAATAATACGACCTGCGAAGGTCTTTCCGTGCTTTTGAAAAGGGAAGGCGGACCGACGCTGAAGAGACTGTGCGCCACCAACCATTATCGGGAACTGAGTGCTATCACGTCCAGTATCCCTAATTATGAAGGTGGCCATCGAAAGAGAAACTCAGGCGATTCTGAGTTTCCTGTACAAGAGCGCAAAGGAGGCAAGTCAATGAACTGCACGACTACCAATAACTACATAAGCCGCACGGTTTGCGAGCCGGAATACTCCAACACTTTTGGCGCAGATTGCCCACAGCCAACGTGTGCTCCTGCGGGATCAAAGCCCGATACCTTTGATGGCCAGATACGGGAGCAAGCTCCAGCTATGACCGAAGACGATTACGGTCTGGTGGCTCTAGGCCTCCTTCTCGTGGCGGGAATGTGGCAAATCACCGGTTCCTATTTGAAGTAGCCAGAATCACTCATGGAGGAGCAGGCCTGTGTCTGAGTATTTGGAGATCATGAAGGCCGATGAGATTAAGGATGGGCAGATGAAGGCCTTCAGCGTTAGGGGACATGAAATCCTGGTGGCCAGGGTGGGAGACCAATTCTTTGCTGCCAACAACCGCTGCCCTCATATGGGAGGTAAGTTGGCTGAAGGCAAGCTCGAGGGCACAGTGGTTACGTGTCCCAATCATGCTTCTCAGTTCGATCTCAAAGACGGCCACGTGATCCGATGGACCGACTGGTCAGGAGTGGTATCCGCAGTGGCTAAACTGGTTAGACGACCCCGAGCCATTATCACATACCCAGTAAAAGTGGAAGGGGACAGAGTCCTCGTTGACGTCTGACCTCCAGGGTTCGTCGGTTTCGAAGCTGATTACTCGCAGAGGCGCATGGCACACATTAACCTATTAGCTAGAATTATGGTTCTGTCAAAACGTACCTTGCCTCTGCTCCGAAAAACCTCGTTTTCAGATGTCACAACTTTGTAATGTTTCTTAAACCAATTTTATGACTTCTTTAGTCTTCCGTAGTTACTATATGACTATTCGGGAGGGCAACCAGCAGCCCTACTGGAAAACTGCAGCGCACAATGTCACAGGCAGACTCTGGATACGCCAAGGTAGGAAAATCTAATATTTGGAGGTGAAAGAAATGGCAGAGAGAATAGCGCCTGCCACCAAGGTATCCCAAGCATTGCTGGACAAGCTAAATGAGGCAATCGCCAGGGAAATTCAGGTGGCGATTCAGTACATGTGGCAACACGTGCAGTGGAGTGGGGTCAAAGGGTTCGCTGTGCATGATGAGCTGAAATCCATCGCTATAGTGGAAATGAAGCATGCCGAAGCTATTGCGGAACGCCTATTCTACCTTGGCGGGATACCCACCACCAAGCCCAGCCCCATTTTTGTGGGCACCACCCTCAAGGAGATGATCACGCAAGATGTCAAGGACGAAGCGAACGCCATAGAGCTGTACAAGCAGATTGTGGAGATGGCGCGCAAAGAGGGCGATGAAACGACCAACCGGCTTTTCCGAGAGATATTGCAGCAAGAGGAAGACCATCACGATACCTTCACCACTTTGCTTGAGGACCTTTAGAACCTGTCTTCAGAAAAAGACTGTTATCGTGCCAAAATACATAAAACCTTTGTTTTCGCTGCAAGTGGTGCAGGCAAGGGGGGTATGAGAGGAGGTGAGGCGATATGGCGTTAGCTATGATCCTCGCCGGCGGGCGAGGCAAGAGAATGGACGTGCTGTGTCAGGAGCGACCGAAGCCAATCCTGCCCTTCGCGGGGCGATTTCGAGTGATTGACTTCAGCCTGAGTAACTGCATTAACTCCGGCATTCGCAATATAGCCGTTCTTGTGGATTATCGGCGTCATTTCTTGAAAGATTACCTGGGTGATGGTGCCGCCTGGGGTCTGGACAGACGCGGGAAGCTCGAAATTCTCGAGCCCAAATCTGGGTCATATCAGGGCACAGGCGATGCGGTGTATCAGAACCTTTCCTATATCAAGGCTCGTGGTGCTGACCTGGTGCTGATACTAGCTGCCGACCATGTCTACAAAATGGACTATCGCCAGATGATCGCCTTCCACCAGCGAACGGGAGCCGACGTCACTGTGGGGGTTACCCCTGTCCCTATCGATGAGGCGCACCGTTTCGGAGTGGTGCATGTGGATGAAGCAAGCCAGATACAAGAATTTGTGGAAAAGCCACGGGTCCCGCAAAGCAATCTGGCTTCTATGGGAATCTACGTGTTCCGTCGCGATGCTCTCTTCCGACGTCTGTCAGAGGATGCTGAAGACGGTTCATCACCCCATGACTTCGGGCATGCAATTATTCCCCGAATGGTTCGGCTGGACAAAGCCTTTGCCTACCGGTTCGAAGGCTACTGGCAGGACATAGGCACGGTGGAATCCTATTACGAGGCCAATATGGCACTGGCCGCCGAATCGCCCTCTTTTTCCCTCAACGGCGACTGGCCTATTTCCACAAGAGAAGAGAAGCCGTACGCAGCTTCAGTGCGGAAAATGGCGACAAATTCTCTCATCAGCCCTGGCTGCATAGTGGAAGGGCGGGTAGAAAACTCGGTTCTGTCGCCCGGCGTGAGAGTGGAGTCGGAAGCAGTGGTCAGGGATTCGCTGGTACTGAGAAACTGCGTCATCGGCAGACACAGCGTAGTTGAACACTGTATCCTCGATGAGGGGGTTACCGTAGGCGAGTACTCGTATGTCGGCTTTGGGCCTGGCCTCTTGACTGGCAATTGGGACATTACTATAGTGGGGAAGGGGGCCACAATCCCACCGCGCAGTGCTGTGGGGCGAAACTGCAAGATATATCCGGGAGTCGGCCCTCTTGATTTCAGAACACCGGTGGTCCCGGCAGAGACGGTGATAGCACGGGGGTGAGGTTTCAGTTCACTTCCTGAGCTTTCGAGTGGTGGGCGAGGTGGATCCTGGATTGTTGAAGTAAGGATGGATTTAGTTAGGCTGAAGGAGGTAATAATGCCTGCAGAGGAACAAATAAGGGAGCTAGCCTACCAGATGTGGGAGCAGGAGGGGAGGCCTGAGGGCAGGGATGTGGAGCATTACTTCGCCGCCAAGCAGATGCTAGAGGAGCAGGAGGCGGCCCAGGCGCAGGCCAGCCGTCCCTGGACATCATCGCCGGCGCCAGCTACCACACGTAGACGCAGCACCCGTAGCCCAAAGCGATGATACATCATCAATGAGGGGGGCCAGCGACAATGGTGCCTGCGCCATGGCGTCGTATGGCGCGGCACTGCGGTTGTGAGACCCGCGCCACAGTATCCCATTGTTGAACAGGTCAGTGCGGGTTTCAACGGTGGGCAGCTTATTAACCTACCAAGAGGGTTCAGGAGTGATCGCATAGCGGTGAAGCTAGCTTGCGCTGTCGACGAAATAGAAAAGCTCACTCCAGCAAAAGTCAAAGAAATACTGAGCGGGGACAGGTCTGGCGAATTCGCTCTTCTGGACGTGAGGCAACCTGAGGAATATGAAGCAGGGCATATCCCAGGGTCTATACTCATGCCGCTGGGTGAACTGGAGGCCAGACAGAGTGAACTGGAGCGGAGCAAGAGGATTATCACATACTGCCGCTCAGGGCGGCGCAGCATGGCGGCAGCTATAGCCCTATGCGGGCTGGGATTCAAAAGCGTTCATCATCTGGACGGTGGTATTCGAAACTGGCCCTACGAGACCATCACCGGTATGCCCGAAGCCAGGCCTGAGTTGATCACCGCAACGGCCGGTGCGAAGGATGTCCTTATGCTGGCTATCAAGCTGGAGAAAGGCTCCTTCGATTTCTATATGGGAGCCAAAGACAAGGCTGGGTCGCTGAAGGCCAAAGATACCTTTCAGATGCTCGCCAAGGCTGAAGATAGGCATATGCAGAGGCTGTACGAGCGCGCTGTGGGTTTGCTCGGCGAGGGGGCACTTCCGCCTTTGGAGACGCTCAAGCGCGATCTCAAAGTAAGCTACATGGAAGGCGGCATTGAGATCAGCCCGGCCCTAGCCAGGATAGAAAACGAATTCGCTGACGAAATGGAAGCACTGGAAATGGCGCTGGAAAAGGAGTATATGTCTTTTGACTTCTACAAACGCGCCTCCACGTTGGTGGATAATCAGGATGCCGGAAGACTGCTTCACGAGCTGGCTTCGGAAGAACGGGGGCATGCCGACGTCCTGCTCCAACGGGTGGCAGAGACTGCGAAGACCGCGGGGAAAAGATAACCTGAAGGAATACCAATGATTTTTGAGCGCATCAAATCGGAGGGAATAGCGCACAACTCCTACCTCATCGGCTCACAGAGCGACGCTGCCGTGATCGACCCACGGCGTGACTGCCAGGTCTACATTGATCTGGCTCAGCAGAAGGGCCTCAGGATCAAGCATATCTTTGAGACCCACCGAAATGAGGACTATGTCATCGGCTCAATAGAACTCGGGAACTTCACCGGAGCCGAGATCTACCACGGGCCTGGCCTGGACTGGAAATACGGTCATACCCTGAAGGATGGGCAGGAATTCCAGATTGGCAGATTAAGGCTGACCGCCATCCATACCCCAGGTCACACAGATGAGAGTATGTCCTATGTTCTGGCTGATCTCTCCTCTGGCGAGACCACGATAATGGTATTCACCGGCGACGCCTTATTTGTGGACGACGTTGGCCGCATTGACCTGTACGGCTCTCACGAGGCTCCCAGGCTGGCCGGAAGCCTGTATGACAGCATTTTCGGCAAGATTATGCCCCTGGGCGACGGCGCGATCCTTTGCCCGGGCCACGGCGCTGGCTCCGTCTGCGGCATGCATATATCAGACAGGGATGAAAGCACCCTGGGCATAGAGAGAGTTCAGAATCCAGTACTTCAGAAGGTCAACAGGGAAGACTTCATCAGATACAAAGTGACGGAGAGGCCGGAGAGGCCGCACTACTTCAGCCAGATGGAGG
Source organism: Chloroflexota bacterium (assembly GCA_016876035.1). Taxonomy (GTDB): domain Bacteria; phylum Chloroflexota; class Dehalococcoidia; order UBA2247; family RBG-13-53-26; genus VGOE01. Next base: position 3,361 of record VGOE01000086.1, on the reverse strand, counting down.
TCTATAACCTGGAGGGGCCTCCCCTGCTGGGATGCCTGCCCATACCGGCTCCCCTCACCCCGCGAGAGTTCAGGGAGGCGATGCAACAAGAGCTGGTTGTAGTTGACACCAGCAATCCCGCCGCCTTCGGTGGTGCTCACATCAAGGGGTCGCATAGTATCTGGCTGGAGGGGCTGCCTGCCTTTGTCGGCTGGGTACTCTCCTACGAGACGCCGATTCTCCTGGTACTGGAAGATCAGTGCCACCTGGAGCGTGCTGTTCTCTATCTCATAAGACTTGGCTATGACCGCATCCAGGGTTATCTCAAGGGAGGCATCAAAGGGTGGTACAATGCCGGATTCCCCACAGAACACCTGCAACTGCTGTCGGTGCATGAGCTAAAAGCAAAGATAGATCGGGGCGAGGAACTGACCATACTGGATGATCGGGAACAGGACGAATGGGATGAGGGGCATATCGCTGGCGCCCAGCACATCTACGTCGGCCATCTTTCTGGCAAAGCAGCCGCCATTCCCAAGGACAAGCCTGTGGCAGTGGTCTGCAACGTGGGGCACCGCGCCGGGCTTGGTGCCAGCATCCTGCTCCAGAAGGGTTTCAGAGAGGTGTACAGCGTCCTGGGCAGCATGACGGCCTGGAAAGCGGCCGGGTATCCTGTTTCGAAGGAGTAGTTGGGGGAAAGGTTGACTGGCAAGACCTAGGCAAATAAGAGGCGGCAACATCTCAGGGAAGTCGAATTAGGTCATCAGGGCCGCAATTCACCAAGGAAGGAGAGACATGAAAGAAAGAAAAGGAGTGGTGACTTCTCAGGGCAAGCCGGTGACTCTGATGGGGCCTGAGATCAAAGTCAAGCAGAAGGCGCCCGATTTCAGGCTGCTATCCACAGACATGAAGGAGGTCAGTCTGTCACAGAGCAAGGGCAAAGTGAGGCTGTTCAGCGTGGTGGCCTCCCTCGACACGTCGGTTTGCGATCTCCAGACGCAAAGGTTCGAAGAAGAGGCAAGCAAGCTTGGGGATGTGGTCATCTACACCATAAGCATGGATCTGCCTTTTGCTCAGGCCCGCTACTGCAGCGCTCACAATATCAAGAACTTGCAGACCCTTTCCGACCACCGTGAGGCTTCGTTCGGGACTGGCTATGGAGTGCTCATCAAAGAGACGCGACTGCTCAGCCGTTCTATCTTTATTGTTGATAGGAATGACATTGTGCGATATGTGGAGTATGTGAAGGAGACTTCCAACCACCCTGACTACTTCAAGGCACTCGAAGCCTTAAAGCGGGTGGTCGAAGAAGGCCAGTCTAGCTCCTGAATAGGGTCAACCGCGAAGTGGCAAACTGCCAAGATAAAGAAAGGGGGTAGGGTAGTATGAAGGTGAAGGTAGTCTTCTACAGCATGTATGGCCACATCTACAGAATGGCTGAGGCAGTAGCTGCTGGGGTCAGGGAGGTCGAGGGGGCAGAGGTAGAACTGTTACAAGTCCCTGAACTGGTGCCTGATGCAGTGCTGGAGAAGTCGGGCGCTAAGAAGGCACGGCAGGCTTTTGCCCACATTCCCGTGGCCAAGATCAGTGATTTAGCTGACGCTGATGCCATCATATTTGGGACTCCCACTCGGTTTGGCAATATGTGCGCCCAGATGCGCAATTTCCTGGACCAGACCGGGGGCCTCTGGGCCCAAAACGCTCTCGTCGGCAAGATAGGCAGCGTGTTCACCTCGTCAAATACGCAGCACGGCGGCCAGGAGACGACCATCACCAGCTTCCACAGCACACTGCTTCATCACGGGATGATAATCGTAGGACTGCCTTATTCTGAGACTCGTCAGTCGAGAATGGATGAGATAACCGGTGGCAGCCCTTACGGGGCTTCCACCATTGCCGGGGCTGACGGCAGTCGCCTGCCTAGCGAGAACGAGCTGGCCATGGCCAGGTTCCAGGGACGCCATGTAGCCACCCTTGCCAGGAAGCTGGCAAGGGCGTGAGAAGACTGGATGGGACTGGGTTGTGGTGTCTTTGCGCGCTCGTCCTTCCCAAGGGGAAGGACGAGCGCGGCAATTCCGGGGTGGTGGGGCGTCATCCACCAATTTGGCCGAAACAGTGGGTGTCAGGTCCCTGACCTGACCTGTATAGCTCATGGAACAGAATGGCCTCGCTATGATAATCTTTACCAGGCCCGCTGCCAGGGCTATAATGTCAAAGGCACGCACAATAGCTTCCTCGATTTGGAGCCTGAAGGGACCGCATCGAAGAGCAGCAACAGGGTTAGACTGTGGAAGAACTCCGCGAAACCGGCATTGATGTCATAGGGGATGTACCCTGGGGTACCCATTTTTGCCAGTTCTATCAGACCAAGCAGGACCTGATTGATATACTGGTGCCCTATTTCAAAGCGGGCCTCAAGAACAATGAGTACTGCATGTGGATTACTGCCGAGCCTCTCATGGCAGAAGAGGCCCGCCAGGCACTGTCCAGGGCCGTACCACGCCTTTCCTCTCACCTGAAGAAAGGGCAGATCCACATTTTGCCCTACACTGAATGGCACCTGAAGGGTGGCTCGTTCCATGCCAGGCGCGTCATGAAGGGCTGGGTGAAGAGGCTGGAGTCTGCCCTGGATAAAGGGTATGCTGGCCTGCGTCTGGCCGAGAACACGTTCTGGCTAGAAAGACCCCAGTGGAAGAGGTTCATGGACTACGAGGCACAGGCAAATGCCGCAACTGGTAATCATAGAATACTCGCTCTGGGTTCCTACAGCCTTGACAGGTGCAGTGGCACGGATGTCATGGATGTCATCCGCGCCCATGAGTTCGCTCTTGTCAAGCAAGAGGGCGAATGGGGGATCTTTGAGGGCTTAAGCTACCAGGCCACAAAGCGAGCCCTTGCGGAGAGCCAGGCAGAAATTGCCCACCTGGCTTCGTTTCCAGAGGTCAACCCCAACCCTGTTCTTGAAGTGGATGTAACTGGCGACATCAAGTACCTCAACCCTGCCGCTGAGAGGCGTTTTCGCAATTTGTTAACGAAGGGGAAGGAGCACGCCTTCCTGGCAAACTGGGAATCTCTGGCGGACAAGATTAGAAGTGAAAGACTGTCTTTCGTCTCGAGAGATATAAATGTTGGCAAGTCATGGTATGAGCAGGTGGTCTATTACGTACCATCGATTGAGCGCTTCAGGATCTACGCCAGGGAAGTTACCGAGCGCAAGAAAATGGTAGAAGCGCGGCGCAAAGCACGGGAGGAATACCCAAATCCGTGGATTGATAAGGGAACCTGAAGCTATGCAGATTCACTTTTATACCAACCTTCCGGGTGGTTGAAAAGGGTAATACTTTGTAATACCATACCCTTATGGCGAAAGTAGTAGTAACGT
>VGOE01000085.1 GCA_016876035.1 Chloroflexota bacterium | reverse complement strand
ATGGCATTCTTCACTATGGCCGTTTTCGTGTCTTCCCCCTCTTGCGCCTGATCGCCTTTCACCAGCTGATCTCAGGACAAGGAAGAAATGCTGGCGCGGGTCGATTCGTTTGCCAGCCGCTTGGTCAAGTTATATCAACTTGTGCCGCATTTGTCAATATCTTGAACTCGTCCTTAATCTGCGGATTCTTTTCCTCCCTTCCTGTTGTTCCCGCCCTTCCCAGGAAGCAAGGATGGCCATCCAGAGCCAGTGGGCAAGCATAGATTCGCGCTTCCGCAGACATGACAACTTGTCACTGTGCTAATTGCAGGGTGCGACATTGCACGGCTTGGATAGAACGCAGAATGCCCGTGACCGACAAGGTCAGGAAAGATAGGCAGCCAAACTACATTGGCGTTTGCTTCACCCCACCTTGAGATCGCCACGGTCGCCAGCCGATGTCGCAACGACACGGAGATTCATCCCAGAAGCGCAGGATGGCAAGGAGCTAAGCGCTGCCGGCCCTGAGATAGGCGTTCTGCATATACTGGGTCACCATGCGCTGGGCGTTGAAATAGGCACCATTAAGGGCGATGGTGGAGCACATAATGCGGGCGAAATCATCGGGCCGCTGGTAGTACATCGGCAGGATAACAGATTCCAGCTTGTCGTAGAGGGAGGCAGCCTCACTCTCAAGCCTATCTTCAGACCGCCAGCCGTTACCGATAGACCAGCCGGTCACCCCTTCCAGATGACCCTCAATCCACCAGCCGTCCAGGATGCTGAAGCTGGGCACTCCGTTAAGGGCCGCCTTCATGCCGCTGGTACCCGAGGCTTCCTGGGGCTTCTGCGGGGTATTCAACCACAAATCTACCCCGGAGCAAAGGGATTTCCCCAGAGTGATGTCATAGTCCTCCAGATACACTACCGGAACGATGCCCTTAAGAGCATCGGCTGACTGGAAAACGCGCCGGATGAGAGCCTTACCAGCGTCGTCCCTGGGGTGTGCCTTTCCCGCATAGACCACCTGAAGCGGCCCAACATGGCTGGCTATCCTCTTCAACCTCTCCAGGTCATGGAACAGGAAATCAGCACGCTTGTAGGAGGTGACGCGCCGGGCGAAACCGATGGTCAGAACCGCTGGATCCAGGCGGACTCCCGTGCGCCGTTCTACCTCTGTCAGAAGCTCTTGCTTCGCTTGAGCGTGGGCACGCTGGATCTCCTCCAGCGGTATACGTATGACATGCCTGAGGTAATTGTTGTCACGGCGCCACTCTGGGATGTAATGGTCGTAGAGACGGCGAAAAGGCGGCGATGTCCATGTCAGCGCATGCACCCCATTAGTAACGGAATCGATGGGATAGCCAGAAAACATGTTGCGAGAGATCTCCTCGTGACGCATGGAGACACCATTGACATAGCGGGAAAAGTTCAGCGCCAGCCTGGTCATGTTCAGCACGCCGTCAGGACAGCATCCAATCTCCACCAGCAGGTTGGCTCGCTCGTCACCCAGGACTTGCCGCACCAGGTCCAGAGAAAAGCTGTCATGCCCTGCCAGCACAGGCGTATGGGTGGTGAAGACGCAGCGGCGGCGAACGGCTTCTATATCTCCGACCCCAGCAGCATGAAGACCGCGTCCCCAGGTCTGCTCTTCCAGCAGCGCCAGTGCTACAAGAGCGGAGTGACCCTCGTTCATGTGGTATGCTCTGATCGTCTGGTGTCCCAGGGCGCGCAGCATGGCCAACCCCCCCAAGCCCAACACCACCTCCTGGCACAGGCGGTAGTACGCGTCCCCCTGGTATAGCCAGCCAGTGAGGCCCTGATCCCAAGGGGAGTTTTCGGCCACGGTAGTATCCAGGAAATAGACTGGCACGATGTGCCCGAACTCGCCGCGCACCTCGTAGCGCCAGGCCTGCACATGTAACTGACGACCAGATATAGGTACGAGCACACGAGGAGCCAGTGGCTGCAAGAAGTGCTCGGGTGACCACTCAGGTTGGATCTCTGACTGGTTCCCTTCACTGTCCAGGTGCTGGCGGAAAAAGCCCTTGCGGTGCAACAGAGTTATGCCGGCAACAGCCAAGCCCAGGTCCGCTGCGGCACGCAAGGTATCCCCGGCTACTATACCCAGACCACCGCTATATGTTGGCATCGCCGGGTCGATGCCGAACTCCATAGAAAAATAGGCAACCGTTAGCCCGTTCGTCGGCATTTCCCAGACATTCTAAACATGGAGTATTTAGAGAAAGTTTGCCCTTTGCCAGGTGGCTTGTCAAGCCCAGGTTCTTGACCCCTCAAATGAGCAACGGCAATTCTGCACTATACCTCTGTCGGTGCATGTAGCCTCGAAAGCCTATCGGGATAGGCTTTGTTGTAGTCGATCAGTCTCCGGAGCGCCGTGGCCGCTCCTCTCATGGAGAGGAAGAGGGGTAGCCCAAGCTCCGCACAGAACGCCCGCAATTCGGCTGAGGCCTGCCAGGTATTATCACTTCCGAAAGAGTGGAGCACAAGCGCCTTTGGCAGTTCACAGGCCTTGGCAGCAATCACCATTGAGCCAGGCCCGCCGGGGACTCTGAGCCGTTCCACTGGCATCGGGCTTATGTCAAAGCCATGCTGGTAGACAACCAGATCGAGGCCAGGCCATTCCTTAAGCAAGGCGTTCAGCCGGCCCCATAGTGGCGTGGGGCCTGCTGCCGCCCTTTCCCTTAGGAAATCAAGGGGATCGCGGTTTCCCATGATCCTGATGAGTTCGTAACCTTCCTGGCCAGCCATCGGGCCAGCGTCGATGGGATTACGGAGCATGCTGTTGGCCAAGTCGATAAACTCCTTCAATCGTTCCCTTATCTGCGGTGGTATGGGGACCAATCTCAGACCTGCCCGCTCCAGCTCATCAGTGGCCATGACACTGGCCCCACCCCCATGCCCCACCACACACGTGTTGAGTCCTTTGGGAGGCTTGACGCACAGCAGTGCCACCAGCATGTCCACCATCTCTTCCACATCGTATACCCGTATGGCCCCGGTCTGCCTGAGAAGGCCGTCCCACACCACATCGGCCCCCGCCAGAGAACCTGTGTGGGAAGCCGCCGCCCTCAGCCCACCCGGGGTGAAGCCCCCTTTGAAAATCACCACCGGTTTGGCAGCGGCTGCTTTGTCCAATACACTAACCAAGCGGCGGCCGTCGTGAGCGCCCTCGATGTAGGCTGCAATGACCTTAGTCTCAGGGTCGGCCGCGAAGTAGTTCAGCAGGTCACATTCGTTGATATCACAGGCGTTGCCGTAGCTGACCACCTTGCTGAAACGGAGCCCGCGAGCAGCGGCGTGCCGCACTGTATAGGTGACATTTCCACCGCTCTGACACAGAAAGCCAACAGGCCCTGGCTCCATGGGAAGGTCAGGGCTGAGGCCTATCTTGCCTCCAGGGTAGTAGATGCCCAGGCAGTTAGGGCCGATGATGCGCATGTCGCCCTGGCGCGCTATCTCTACCAATTTGCATTGCAGTTCGATGCGGTCAGGTTCACCTGTCTCGGCGTAGCCGGAGGAAAAGACGTGCACCACCTTGACCCCGATGTCCAGGCACTCCTTCAGTATCCTTGGGGTGTGATGAGCAGGAACAGATATGACTACATGATCCACCTGCCCCGGGATATCTTTCACGCTGCGGTAAATGGGGAGGCCGGCCATCTCCCCTCCCTTTGGGTTTACAAGGTATATCTGGCCGGGGTATTTATTTTGAAGAAACGAATCCAGATAGAGACGTCTGATCCAGGTCTTTGGCGGGTCAGCCGAGATGCCCACAACTGCGATGGAACGGGGATGGAAGGTGTAGTCCAGGGGATGTAGATTGCGCCGGGCGCCAGGAGACGCAGTCGTATTCAATCCTTCACACTCAGGCATACGTGGTTATCAGGTAGTTGGTGCCGGTGGTTAGACAGCAAGAATCTGCAATTGTGACGCGTGCAAACGAGTTACCTCAATCAAGAATGATATTCTGTCAGGGTTGTCTTGTCAAAGCAGGCCACCGAGAAGGATCTGCATCCTTGTCTGGGGGCAGGAAGCTAGGGAGAGAAAGCGAAAGACCTCGGAGTCAAGCCGTTCTACAGCATGTCCTGGACACCGCTCACGCCTACGTTGATTTTAGAATGGCTGAATACTATAATGAACTTGCTGCCGAGGTAGCTCAGGTGGTAGAGCAGCGGACTGAAAATTCTAGGCGAGCCATACCAAAGAGTTGTTTTACGTCTGAATTAGACATAACGTGTCCAGGGCGAAAATCCCGTTTTGTACGTAAAATGCCGACTAATATTGACCAGTCCTTTTCAGTTTAACGCCAAAATAACGCCAACTTTTCAGCTTCAGCCCGGACGTGAGTTAGTACACCCGTAGATAGCCTGAAGTTCTACAAGGCACCGCTATCCCAGCACGGTTAAATCAGGCACCATTTGATGGCGCCAATGCAAAACATTACACATAAACCGAATTATGGCCCAGGATATACGGTGTAACTAACAGTGATCACCGATGATGTCAATATGCCAATGGAACTGAAGGCGAGTCTGTAGGTTCCAGCAGTTGCGGCAATAAAAGCGCCTTGTCCATAAGATGTCTTCGCCGCATCCATTGCATAAGGTGAATTGCCAATGAGAATGGCATTACCATAGGGGTCATGCACCCAGTAGTACACATCAGCGCCAGCGCCAGTGAAAGTAAACGTAACCCTGTCGCCTGGTTTGAGAGAAGGAATAGACCGAGAGCCACTGCCCGTGCCGATACTAAAACTATAAGGGCCGTAGCTCATTGGAGTGCCCCAGCCAAAACTACCTGCTGGCCCCTGAATCCCCTGAGGCCCTTCTGACCCACAACCCGTACCCAAGAATAGTCCCAAAACCATTAACACCACAGCCGCAATCGCGATGACTCTGGCAATCCTCATCTTTGTCCTCCTTTCTGTGCCGCCTATTTCCTTGGCGACACCTTTCTCCGAATCCCCTGGCTGCGTTAATCAAGCCAGAGATTCCTGTATCTGGATTACATCACCCCAACCTCATCCTGGATATAGGGTGGCACACCATCTGGTTCTGTGCGTGAGATGCTAGCCGCTGGTGAGGAGTATCCTTCTTGCAGGGACTCTACATCACAGCAGGTGGTGAGGGAGTTTCCTAGCGGGTGAACCTACTTGTCTACCCGCTGGTGAGGACTATCACTCTCATTCCCAACCCGTATCCTACCCGCTGGTGAGGACTATCCTTCTTGTAAGGACTCTACATCAAAGCAGTTGTTCCCGTTGCATACCCGCTTGAAAGCAGCATCGTTCCCGCAAAGACCGAATCCGAACCCGCAAGCAAGCTGTCCGAACTTGTAGAGCAGAGTATTAAACCCGTAAAGAAGTGCCAGTGTACTTGTGGTAACACCTGCGTACAGTGGACTTCGACAATGACCTATACAAGAGGGGCATCTTCATGCTTCGTGACGCAGTTGTTCCAGATGGCTAGCTGCTTGTAAGGACTGTCGAAGCTACTCAAAGCAGTTGAACCTGTTGATCTCACTCATCTCCCGTGTGGCATACCTGATTGTCAGGAGTATCCTAGCAGTTGAACTTGTAGCGCAAAGCAGTTGTTCCAGATCCAGACCTACTTGAAAGGAGTGTCCTTCTTGTGGGGATTAAGTCCGAACCCGTAGCCTACTTGCTGGGGACTATCCTACCTGCTGGTGAGGAATGTCCTACTTGTAGGGGAAGGGCTCGGGGTCTAATGTGCAATACAACGCTTACCTCGTACAGATTCTTTATCCGGCAGCCTCACAGCCTGTCATTAACTGCAAAAGAGTAGGGCGTATCTCATGAGGTCCTGAGGACAGCACTCAAAGCGCTGCAGCCTTGATCATGCTACGTCCTTCCCTCGGTGGCTGCTTCTTCTCCTGCCTGATGCTTTACCTACAGCGCAGGGAGTATTACAGGCCGCACTCTTCCAGAAGCTTTGCGCCTCTTTGCACCAGGTGCCTGACGGTATCACTTTGCTCGCTTAAGAAAGGTCTCTTGATTGTGGTGTTGAGCCCAAACCTGCGGGCGATCTCTGTGTATGTCATGTCCCCCTTGGCTACCGCACATTTCACTGCTAAGCGGTCGGAGTAGAGAGGTGCCCTTCCAGCCTTACCCCGTCTCTTCCTCGGTCTTCCCCGCAGCCCCCGGAGGATGGAGCAGAAGTCGTGGTCTGAGGGCAACAACACTCGTGGCTCGCGCGGACTGAAGAACACCCGAGGAGCCATCCACGCTAGCGGATCAAACGCCCTGTCGATTTCCCTCCAAACCTGTGGCGGCTCTATCCGACATCACGGCCTCAGCAGGTCATAGACCGATGAGACCCTCTCATCGAAGGGCCAGGAGAGCCACCCTGGAATGACGATCTTCTCAAAGGAAGGCTCATAGTCAAGGCAGCAGTCGCAAGCCACTGCTGATATCCAATAAAGCTCTAACCATATGCTATCCGGGAAACACAGTGGCTTCAGTCTCTTTCTTGCCTCGACCCTGATCTCATCCAGAGGCAATTCTGACAATTCCAACTCGGTGGCCCAGTGATCAATAAGAGACCGGCGCCATTCCCACCACATGAACAAAGCCCGCTCAACAGTCACCGCATCGTACATTGATACATCGAAGAGGTAATAGCATTTTTGTGCTATATTCCATCTTTATCAATACTGCCCAGCTTCTGCTACCCTCCATTTTAGCAGAGGTTCTAATCACAGGAAATGACGAGGAAGAAGCGGTCAGTTGCCAGTGCAGGCCGGTCTGTGGTTCCAGGTGATTTGTCTATGGACTGTGCCTTCCTGCACCTGGGGAATATCCTGGCTGAGATCGCGAAGGACAGAGAGAGAAGCCGATCAGCCGGTGCGGCTGAACTCTGTACCCCACCTGGTCGGGGACGGGCAAAACATGCTCGAAAGAGATCCGGAGGTGGACGAAGAATGAGCTTACCAGTGACTGCAGCAAGGGAGGAGCTAGGAGGATGAGTTGTATAGGGTGGCCCAGGGAAGCGGACCCAGACCTTCATGACATGTATGCCAAACATCTGCTGGAGCCTGGCTGGGCCGGAGAAGTGGATGATGCTGAGGCTGCTTACATTGCCAGGGAGCTCACCAAAAGGCCAGCTTTGCGCAGGGTCTGGCAGGTGGCCAGGTTCACCAGACGTCGCAGGTCAATAACTCCCGCCATGGCCAAGAAGATGGCTCGCTGGTGGGCTGGGATAGCACCGCAGGCCATCGAGCCCCGACTTTCAGGCACGGTTGGATTCAATAAGAGGGCTGGCAAGGGGAATTCTCCAGCCCGTCCAGGAATCGGCAATGAAGCAAATCTGTCAGCGCCGTAACAAAAGATGACGAAGTGAATCATGAAGACTAATCACGTTCGGCTAACGCCAATGACCCAAGGATGTTGAAGGCAGGAAAACCTTGGCCAGAAGACGATGAAGACCTACCTTGAGCGGCAGGAACTGGAGTTACTGGAGCAGATGCCCACCAATCTGCGGGACCGTCTGCTCATAAGGCTGCTTGTCCGCCTGGGCTGCCGCATATCGGAGGCTCTCGCTCTCACTGTGCAGGACATCGATTCCCGAGAGGGCACGGTGACCATTCAGCACCTGAAGGCCGGCTTGAAACTGGCCTGTCCCCGCTGTAGCGCCAGGCTGGGGAGGAGCCATTCCTTCTGCCCCAAATGCGGAGAAAGGGTGGACAAGGCAGTGACTAAGGCAACGGAGCACCGCCGGGTGAGGACACTGCCCGTTGACCGCCAAACCATGGATATGCTCCGGGACTACATCGCCTGCAGCGGGTTCCTGACAGAAAAAGGCCGCACCTTCATCTTCGGCATAAACCGCCACCGGGCCTGGCAGATCGTGAGAGACTGTGCCCGAAGGGCATGCCTGGGTGACCTGATAAACCCGGAGACTGGGAATAGGCGCGGGGTGAGCCCCCACAGACTCAGGGATGCCTTTGCCGTGCACGCGGCAAAACAGGATGACTCCGGGGATGGCTTACGGCTCCTTCAGGAACATCTGGGCCACGCCAGCTTCAACACCACGGCCAAGTACAGAAAGGTGGCAGGAAAGGAACACCGGGAATGGTATGAGAGGCTATGGCGTGGTGCTGGCTGAAAAGCGAGAATTCCTCTGTCTCCGAGGCTACTGCAAGGCAGTCGCTTCCTACCCCCATTGCACTTTTCAGGCAAATGTGACCCCCTAGCTGCACGGCACAGCCCATCGCCTCAGTATTTCAGGTATCAGCCATCTGGATGGCAATAGGACTCCAACAGTGCATAAGTCTGATGAGCTGCTCGTCCCGAACTAGCCAGCAAAGTTCAGCAACAGCCTGGCTTGGAGTGCAATCATTGTGCCACGAAACCACCGTCCACCGCCAGGGCGTGCCCAGTCACGAACGAAGCTTCGTCTGAGCAAAGCCACAGGACAGCCTGAGCCACCTCTTCCGGCATGCCTACCCGCCCTATCGGCTGCATGTTTGTGACCATTGTTTCCACCTCAGGGTGAGCCTGCAGGAGACGCTCGACCATTGGTGTGCGGATGGTAGCTGGACAGACAGCATTCACGCGGATACCGGCTTTAGCATATTGTAATGCTGCATCTTTTGTCAAGCCAACAACGCCGTGGGTAGCGTAACATATTGTGTGTAAAAAGAGGGGGGCGTATCCTTCTAGAGATATAGAGAAAAAGATATCTTAGAAAGGAGGACGCCCCATGGTACAGGTCAAAGACCT
>VGOE01000084.1 GCA_016876035.1 Chloroflexota bacterium | reverse complement strand
GCTGAAGAGGATGGAAAAACGAGCCCGCTCAGGCACGACATCGGGATTACTCAGACAGGCTCCTAGCTTGTCCTGATTCTGTTAGTAAATTGTGTCTTAGAAAGCCATACCCTGTCAAGGTAGATGACACCGCACATCACGGCCTTGCCAATAGCTGAAACGGCAATTATAATGAATAATCCATGGTAAAGAGTTACATTCTTATCCGATTTCTCGCCGGGTTTGAGGCCAGCGCTCTATCTCAGGTTCGCGTCACCCCAGGTATTTCGGAGGTCAATCTTGTGTTTGGGCATTGGGATGCCATAGCTGTGGCCGAAGCCAAGAACCTCTATGAGTTATCGCGGCTGGTCATAAGCCAGATTCGTGGTATTCAAGGTGTCGAGGATACTGAGACACTGGTGTATGCCCAAATATAAACCTGAAGTAGCTGAGTAGACGCCGGCGACTGAACCACCTGCGATACCTGACGGGAGATGGGGCAGACATAGTATGATACGTAGGTGAGGGTATGAGCCCATGTCCCTAATTTCCTATCAGGATGTGAATCCATCCTTCTCTTGCTTCTTCAACTGGCTTCATGACCGGAGTTTTGTGAGGTAGCCATGCCTGCCAACCTAACACCTCAGTATTTTGCAGCCGAGAAGCGCTACAGGCGTGCCAGAACTCCGCAGGAGAAAATTGAAGCGTTGGAAGAGATGCTCTCTGTGATGCCAAAGCATAAGGGCACGGATAGGCTCCGTGCCGAGTTAAGAACAAAGATTGCCAAGTTCTATGAGGAGGCCCAGAGCAGGCCGGTGGTGGGCAAGAAAGGCAGCCTCCTTTATTACGTTAAAAAAGAAGGAGCAGCCCAGGTGGTGCTGGTTGGTCTTCCCAACGTGGGCAAGTCCCAGCTTGTTTCGGCTGTTACCGAGGCAGCCCCTGAAGTGGCAGTCTATCCCTTTACCACGCAGATGCCTGTCCCAGGCATGATGAAGTATGAGAATGTGCAAATACAACTGGTGGACGCGGCAGCGATAACGGCACCAGGAGTAGACTCCTGGCTGAACAACCTTGTCCGGAATGCCGATCTCCTGTTGATCGTAGTGGATCTGACCCAGGATCCTGTGGCGCAGATGGAAACGATCGTGGAGCGTCTGGAGAAGTTCAAAGTAAAGCTGTTCGAAGAACCGGGGGAAATGGAGTTCAGGACAATTCGAAAGAAGGCCTTGATTATTGGGAATAAGACCGATCTCCAGGGTTGGGAGAAAGGCTATGCCATGTTGCATGAGCGCTACGGCAAACTCCCTATGGTGGCTGTATCAGCTAAGGAAGGGAATGGTTTGGAGCGGCTGGGACAGGCTGTCTATGAAGCATTAGACGTCATTCGGGTATACACCAAGGCTCCTGGGCAAGAGACTGACTTGAGCGAGCCAGTGGTGCTGAGGAAGGGAAGTACGGTAGAGGACGTAGCGCAGTCGGTGCACAAAGACTTTCTCTGGAAGCTGAAGTATGCCCAGGTTTGGGGATCAGGTAAATTCGACGGCCAGAAAGTCAAGAGACGGTATGTCCTCCAGGAAGGTGACATAATAGAGTTACATGCCTGACCTGGCGGGCGTCTCCGGAGATGGTGTTCCGCGGGCGAGGCGCTGCGAGCTGTTGCTTCGAAGCCTGTCGCTTCTCCGGCTGAACCTGTCTCTTGGTCGCTTATTGAGCCGTTAAACCGCCATCCACCACCATGGCATGGCCGGTGACGAAGGAAGCGGCGTCAGAGCAGAGCCACACCGCGGCCTCGGCTATCTCTTCCGGTTCACCCAGCCGTCCTATCGGGTGCATAGTCCGGTAAACTTCCTTCATCTGCGGGCGAGCTGTCACGATGCGGTCTATCATGGGTGTCCGAATGACACCCGGGCAAACGGCGTTCACGCGGATACCGGCGGTGGCGTATTCCAGGGCGGCGGCTTTGGTTAACCCGATAACGCCGTGTTTGCTGGCAACATAGGCAGGGGTCCCCTGAAAACCCACCAACCCCGCCACCGAGGATGTGTTGACGATGACCCCGCTGCCCTGCTGGAGCATTTGCTGGATCTCATACTTCATGCACAGCCATACACCCTTGAGGTCTATGCTCATGACGCGGTCCCAGTCCTCCTCTGTGCATTTGGCTGTGGCGGCTCGGCCACCACCGATGCCAGCATTATTGAAAGCGCAGTCCAGTCGGCCATAGGTCTCGACGGTCTTATTCACCATTTCTTCTACCTGGTCTGCTTTTGAGACGTCTGCCTTAACGAAGAAAGCCTCGCCGCCGCGCTCCTTGACCATCTGCACCGTCTCGCCGCTGCCGTCAACGAGCACGTCGACCACGACAACCTTTGCCCCCTCTCTAGCAAAGACCAGTGCAGAAGCCCGCCCGATTCCTGAACTTCCGCCTGTTACCAAAGCAACCTTGCCATCTAACGACTTCATTCTTCTGCCTCCTTACTATGTTTGCTAATCGATGTTCCTTCTGTCAGAATAGTCATCTTACAGTACAAAGCCTTCAAATAGAGTTTTGCAGCCCCATGCGCAAGCTTTCTGGGGGTGGAAGTGGTGGGGAGATGCATCTGTCGGCTGCCCACGTAAGCAAGATGCAAGATATCAGCGCTCGTCCTGCCGGAATCTACTATAGTCCACCATTCTTCTCAGGGCTCTGGCAGCCCTCTGGAAGGTAGGGAAGCTGGGCAGACCCTTTTCGATCAGCTTTTGCCTGATTCTCACTGCCTCCACTTCCCGTTGCCCGGCGGTCACCACGATGGAGAAGCACTTGGTATGCCTGTTTCTGAAATCAACCAGGGCCTCGCGAAGGTTGTCAAAGTAAGAGGGATCGTATTCCCAAAGTTGCATGGCGAAAGGGAGGCACATCTCAAGGACCAGGGAGTCGATATTATCATCACGGCTGAGGATATTCAATGATTTCATGAGTTCATCGACGGTCAGCGAATTCCAGGACACGTCCAGCGGATTGAGACAGCTTCCACCGATGATGTTAAAGAAGGAGGCGAACTCCTGGTAGGAGCGATCACTGAGCAAGGGGACCCGGAGACCTTCTGCGGCGAAGGCATCGGTTATGGCCACCGATTCTCCCCCGCTATCAGCCACCAGCCCCACTCTATTGCCCACAGGCGGACGAAGGTACAGTAGTGCCTTCACTGCATCAATCATCTCGTCTACGTTATTGACCTTAATAGCGCCACACTGCTTTATGGCGGTGTCCCACAGGATGGGAGCAGAAGCCAGCGAACCGGAATGCGACGCCGCTGCCCGAGCCCCCTCTTCGCTCTGGCCTCCCTTCCAGATGACAACCGGTTTCCGCCTGGTTGTCTCTTTGAGGCGCTGAAGGAATCTTCTTCCGTCCTTTGTCCCCTCGACGTACATACCTATGATTTTGGTCTCTTCGTCATCAGCCAGGTACTCCAGGTAATCGGCACTGTCAAGGACAGCTCCATTGCCGTAACTGACTGATTTACTCACTTTGAGGCCGTGGGGTTCTCCGGCCAGGCTAAAGACTATGGCGTGGGTACCGCTCTGAGAGATGAAACCCACTGGCCCTCCCTCTCCAGAATACTGACTGGCGTCCTGCCGCAGGCCGATCTTCGGATTGAAGACTCCCATACAGTTCGGCCCAATCAGATTGAAATTGGCCTCCCTGGCCATCCTGGTGATTTCATGCTCTAGCCTCCTTCCCTCCTCAGTCCGCGTCTCTGAGAAGCCGGAGGTGAACAGTGTGGCTCCCCCCACCTTTTTCTCTATGCAATCACCGACGATCCGAGGGGCCACTGCTCTGGGCACCGCAATGATTACATAATCAACAGGCTCGGGAATATCGGTCAAGCTATGGTAGTTTTCCACGCCCAAGCTTTCTATCCCCGGTATCTCCCCAGGATCAATCTGCACGGAGAACACCCTGCCCCTGAAGGTACTCTCGCTTCTGAGCCACATATAGCCATTGGCTTTCTTGTCTCCTACTACCGCTATGGATCGAGGGTTGAAGACCCTATCAAGCTCTCTTCTTTGCAACATGACACCTCTCTAGATTGCTCGGTTTGTTCGGCTTCGTGGTTCCTTTAAGCTGACTGAAGGACTGTCGAAATGGGTGCACGAAATCACCATTGATGCCGCTCTATCCGCCATCGAGGAAACGGCGCGGGCTTCCAAGTATCATGGTGGGAGTTGCCTCGTCGCCTGTGCCCCACTCCTTCAACCTAGGCAGCAGTACCTCCATGAAGATCGGTGAACGGCTCCAATCCTAAGGCAGCTTTCATCCATTGATGAAGGCAAGCCCAGCTACTATCGTTGTTTGACTTAAAGGATGACACCCTCTCCCCAGGTTGTCAAAGCCCTCTGGTAGACTGAACCGGTGCCGAAGACGTGTCCTTGTACACCTTACATAGCTGTTCCCTCATTGTCCAGGCGCCGCTCCGTGGGTCGCAGCAGTCGTCCGGGTCATCGTCCACCACGGCATTGATGTTGGACCGCCACAACCCGTGGAGCGAAGGCTCCTTTCCAGGGTCATCGGGGTACCACCATCCGTGTTCAGCACTGACCACGCGGGGATCGATGCCGTCAAAGCACATACACTTGAACCTGACCCTGGCCAAGGGTGTCTCGATCCACACCCAATCGCCGTCGTCTATGCCCAACTCGCGGGCTTTGGCTGGATTGATCTGGACTATCGGATCGGGGTACCTTCTGCGGAAAGACTCGATCTGATGAAACTGCGAGTGGTAGTGATATCGTGCCCTCGGCCCTGACAGGAGGTAAAAGGGGTACTCTTTGGCCCTTTCCGGGTCACTGACCAGAGTGTGAGGGGCCTCGTCGTACCCTGGCAGCGGGTCATATCCTAGTCCTTCCATGATGGTGGAATACAATTCGAACTTGCCGGTAGGCGTGCCAAACCGGAAGCCAGGCTGGTCGAATTTTCTATGCTGCAGCCACGGATTGTCGAAGCCATAACCTCCCATCTTCCTAACGAACTCTTCGAAGGTTACACCCATAGGCTCAAGGCGATAGTCAAAAGCCTCCTCCAGGGTCTTCCACGGCCAGTACTTCCCCTGTCCCAGCCTCATCCCCAGCTCCCGGTAGAAATAGTACTCGTCCTTGCGCTCGTATAGTGGTTCGACCACTTTTGCGCCCGCCTCCAGCAAGGGAGACATGTTGCCCCCGTGACCCAGGGTGGATTTCTCCAGGTGTCCGGCAGCCGGGAGCACATAGTCGGCGAGTTGACAGGCAGAGGTCATGAAGATATCCATGTTCACACTGAACTCCACTTTCTTCAGCGCTTGGTAGACCAGTTTGACATTCGGGAAGTTAAGCAAGGGGTTCTGGCAGATGGTTATCAGACCTCTGATAGGGTATGGTTTTCCCGTGGTGATGGCCCGCCACATGGACGGGGGATGGCCCACGCCGCCAAAATAGTAGTAGCTGAGACGCCTCCCGGTGAGCTTCTGGTACTCCTGGCCCACCCTGTCCCAGGTTTCCCAGGAAAACATCCTGTACTTCTCCCCTCCGATAGCCTTCCTCTTCTGCTCCGGGGACAGGAACTCAGAGCCTTCTATGTCGCCGGCGAGCCTGATGCGCTTGTGTGGCTCCAGCAAGAGGTTGCCGCCCGGCACATCGAGGTTGCCGGTTATGGCGGGCAGTATCAACGTCATCTGCATGGCGGGCACTGAGTTTCGAGCATGTTCGATGCCCATGGCCTCAAAGCAGATGGCTGGCTTGTTTGTGGCATAAAGCCGGGCTGCTTCCCTGATCTTGTCGGCCGGTACCCAGGTGATCCCCTCCACCTTCTCGGGTGGGTACTGGCTCACCCTCTCCAAAAACCTGTCCCAGCCATAGCACCATTTGGCCACAAAATCACGATCATACAGCCTCTCCTTTATTATGACGTTGGCCATGCCCAGCAGCAGGGCGGTGTCCGTGCCGGGGCGGGGTTGCAGCCATATGTCTGCTATTCTGGCCGTGTCCGTCAGCCGGGGATCGACTACTATCAATTTCAATCCTTCTTCTTTGGCCTTGCGCAGGCGGTGCCATAGACGCCAGGCAGCCATAGAGGGGTTGCCTCCCACGATGAGGAAACACCTGGTCTCCGGGCGCATTATGGGCCATGGTATCACCCAGCCACTGATTATCAAGCTGGTCAGCATAGTGGGCATGAGGCACACACGCCCGTGGGACATCAAGTTGGGGTTGCCGAAGAGGTATTCGAGACGGTTCAAGTATTCTCCGGAGCAGTGGTTGTCACCCCCAACGGAGAAACAGAGGGCCTCGGGCCCGTGTTTATCCCTGATCTCTGCGACCTTGGCGGCGATTTCGTCCAACGCCTGTTCCCAGGTGATCCGCTGCCACCTGTTCTCACCCCTCTCTCCTGCCCTCTTCAAGGGATAGTTGAGACGTTTCGGATGATAGAGAAGCTCCGGAGAAGTGACCGACCTGGGACATCCCTTGAACCCCTTGGACTCGACGCTCACCACCCGACCGTCTTTTAGCCTAGCTTCCATGGGGCAGTGCCAGACACAGAGACCGCATAATGTCATCTTCACTTCTTCGCCCATCCCATAGCCTCCCTTAGATTATCTTGCCTCCAATTGTCCCCATCTACGAGATTCAAAATGCTGTCCAAGCAAGCTTTCACATTTTCTCAAGTTAGTCGCTAATCTCCGTCGGTTCTTGAATGGGTCGACTGACGCAAACCATAACCCTAGCCCCGCCCGAACTCCCTTTGCAATCGTCCTGAGCTGAGGTGCAGCATTGTCGGCCTGCCGTGGGGGCAGGTGCGGGGGGAGGTGGCCTTCTCCAGCTGTTTTACCAGTTCCCTCATCTCTTCTTGGCTCAAAGCCTGGCCTGCCCTTACCGCGCCATGGCAGGCCAGGGACATAGCCACCTTTTCTTCCCTCTTCGACAGGTCGTCCTCCTCCTCCAGGGAGTCAAGGATTTCCTTGACAGCCTCGGCGAGGCCTTCTCTGGCAAGCATGGCAGGTACAGCGCGCAGGAGACAAGCCCTTTCACCAAAAGGCTCGATCACAAACCCGAATCGAGACAGCGTCTCCTCTCTAACGCTTAGCAACTGCTCCTGCCTGGGGCTTAGTTCAATGGTCAATGGCTCGAGAAGTGACTGGACTTCCACCTCTTTTCGCGCCTGCTGAACCATGACCTTCTCAAATAGTATCCGTTCATGGGCAGCGTGCTGATCAATGAGATAGACGCCATCGGGCCCCTCGGCGATGATATAGGTAGCGGCTGATTGGCCGAGGACATGAAGGGCAGGTATGACTGATGAGGGTGCAGCCCGTGCTGGAGTCGCCGGTGAAATCGGTGAAAGCAGGGCCGGTCTCTCCTCACGGGTGGCACGGGTTGCGAATCCTGGGGCTGGCTCTTCGGTGGTGGGAAGGGGGTGGGGGGAGGGGCCTACTTCCGGCACAGGCATCTTCTCCATTAGTGTCCGGCGCACTGCTCCGTAAACGGTATTGAAAACGATGGGTTCCTGGGCAAACCTGATCTCTCTCTTGGTGGGATGGACATTGACATCAATGGAATGTGGCGGCAGGGAAAGGTTGATCACAGCGATAGGATACCTTCCCACCCCCAGCAGCCCCTCGTAGGCTTTCTCCACAGCGCGGGTTAGCAGGCGACTTTGTATCCACCGCTGGTTGACAAGAAAGGTGATATAACTGCGGTTGGCGCGGCTGATTGATGAAGGACTTGCATAGCCGCTGATGACCGGAGTGAAGCCACCCTGCTTCTCCGCTTTCCCCACCTCCAGCATGGCCTGGGCTACTTGCAGGCCATACACTTCAGCTAAGACGTCCCTTAGTCTGCCATTGCCCGGAGTCTGGAGCGCCCTGCGACCGTCAATAACCAGGGTAAATCTCACCACTGGGAAGGCTAGACTATATTGGCTGGCGACATTGCTTATCTGGCCGTTTTCCGCAGCCAGGGATTTGAGGTACTTCAGCCTGGCGGGCACGTTCCGAAAGAGGTTTCGCACCGTAATTGTGGTGCCTTGGGGATGCGCTCTGATGCCTCTGTCTACCACCCTGCCGTCTTGCAGACGGAGGTAGGTGCCAGAGGTCTCTTGCTCATGGCGGGTGACCATCTCTACCTGAGCCACATGGGCGATGCTCGGCAGGGCTTCCCCTCTGAAGCCAAGCGACGTACCGTTTTCCAGGTCAGCCAGGCTGGTGATCTTGCTAGTGGCATGCCGCTGGAAAGCCAGTTCCGCTTCGTCACGGGGAATGCCCGTCCCATTATCCGTCACCCTGATCCAATTGGTGCCACCCTTTATTTCGATGTCAATATGAGTAGCGCCAGCATCGAGGGAGTTTTCTACCAACTCTTTCACCACCGAGGCTGGCCTTTCGACCACCTCCCCGGCAGCGATCTTGGCGATAGTGTCTGGGGCCAGAACACGAATAGACAAAGTTTCTTGCCTTCTGATTTCTTGGGGTTATTTTATCACGATCATTGAGTCCCTGCTCTTAGGAAGGGGTGGACTGATTACGGGATGCTTCGAATTGCGGAATGGGACAAAAGTTGCATACAACGTGTGCTTCCTGTGTTGTGCTTCAATGGAAGTCGGACAATCAGCTTTGAGGAAAAATGTTAGGCCCTCCTGGGGAAGTATAATGATCGATAGGAGGGAGTAATACTGTGGAGAGAAGTCAAGGTAGGCACATGAGTGCTGAAGAGAAGCTGAGGGTAGTGGAGGAGGGGAGGGGGTCGGGGGCCACGATAAGCGAGGTATGCCGACGCCATCAGATTGCCTACACCCAGT
>VGOE01000083.1 GCA_016876035.1 Chloroflexota bacterium | reverse complement strand
CATCGTCTACCTCCAATCCACTCAGCTATGCCTAATGACTTGACGCAGTATGAATTATACCACCCCCAGCCTCGGCTTGGCCACAAGTGTGCCCCTAGAACATGACAAAGTTGCAGGACGAGGGCGCATGCAACCTGGAGATGATACAAGAGAACACCAGCTCTGTGGGGGGCGGCAGAGAGAGCAGCGGTTCCAGTTGGTCACAAATAGCCGATTGATACAAGCAGGGCCAATCTGTCCCCCAGGTATTGCTGACCCCAATACATTTCAGGCCTCCTGAGTTCTTTGTTCTAGTCCTGTTTGCGACGGGCGACCGCCCCAAGAGAGGTGAGGGCAGCAATGCCCGCCAGCGCTGCCCCGGCGATGTAGGCCCAGTGCAAACCTGTCAGGAATTCCTCAATCTCGCTGGGGGTAAAGGAGCCCGGCTGCCCTGAGGTGGCGATGGGGGCCACGTTGTATAGTACGGCACCGGCGACAGCGATCCCCAGCGCCATGCCGACATTGCGCGCTGCCGCCAATACCCCTGAGGCCACGCCCAGGTGGGCCCGGGGGACGTTACCCATGACAGCACTGTTGTTCGGGCTTTGGAACATGCCTGACCCCGCACCGAAGACAGCCAGACGCCACATGACATCAGAGGCACTGGCAGAGGCTTTCAAGTTGCTCATGAAAACCAAGCCCAGGGAACAGAGGATCATGCCACAAAAGGTCAGGCCCCTGGTGCCGATACGATCTGAGGCTGCGCCGCTGAGAGGTGCTACCAGCAGGGTAGCTATGGGGGCGCTGGCCATTACCCAGCCTACCTTGCCGATATTGTAATGCAGTGCAAAGGTCAGAAGGAAGGGCGTCAGGAAAACCAGCGCATAGGCGGCCATGAAGCTGAAGAGGGCGCTCAAGCTGGCAAAGCTGAAGACGCGGTTGGAAAAGAGAGATAGATTAAGCATGGGCTGCACCGATGTCTGCTGTATCCTGAGAAACCATGCGCCGGAGAGGACTCCGACGATCAGAAGACTGATGCACCCAGGCGATAGCCATCCCCAGGGCTCACCCCTATCGGCGTAGAGGAGGAGGCTGAGGAGACAGATGAAGGCAGCCAAGGCCCCACGCAGGTCAAGGTGCTGTCCGGCCTTCTTGACACTCTCTGGTATGAAGCGGATAGCCAGTATCAGAGAGACCACCCCAATGGGGAAGTTGATCAAGAATATGTAGCGCCAGCTAGTGTGTTCGGTAATCACCCCACCGAGACTTGGTCCGGCGGCTAGGCCCACGGCGATACTAACGGCACTGAGGCCCAGGGCTTTACCGCGCTCGACTGGTGGGAAGGCCGCCGTGATAATGGCGAAGCTAACGGCCATGGTCATGGCTGCCGCCAGCCCCTGCACGGCCCGGAAGGAGATTAGCATCCAGATATTGTGCGATAAGGCGCACAAAACGGAGGCCACCGTGAAACCAGCCAGGCCATAAACAAAGACCTTCTTATAGCCCAGCATATCCCCCAGGCGACCATAGAGAAGGATGAGGCAGCTAATTGTTAGAAGATAGACTGTGGGCACCCATTGCACGATGGAAATGTCGGTGTGGAAAGACTGGGTGATGGTAGGGAGAACGGTGTTCACGATGCTGCCGTCGAGAGGCCCCATAATGGTGCCGAGCATGACAACCCCTAGAACCAGCCACTTGGAGGGAAGCCCTTTCTCTGTGGCAGGTGCAGCGATGTCAGTCATGCATTCTTCCGGTTACATCGGACATCTCTCATCCCTATTACAGGCACCAATTGCCACCATAGGTTCCTAACAAGCTCGTTTTGGGGCGAACCAGGAGCCTTGTTGGGCAGTTTAGCACAGTCGGGGCGATAAACCCAAGTCAAGCCGCGTTTGCCTGGCTATCTTCCCTGTCCCCCTAATCTTTTGGCAAAGACAGGAATCCCGTAGATATGTAAGGTGGGTTCGGTGTCGGGGGTGGGATGACAACTGTATGGTCATTACGGGGACAGCACGCTAATGCTTTCTTACCGAAATCGGCGAGATGAGATTCTTCGCTACGCTCAGAATGACAGGCCCATTTTGTCACCCTGACCCGCTGCAGGCGGAGAAGGGTCTCTGGCCCAGTGATGTAATGCGAATTATTGCAGCTAAGCATTAGCATGAAACTATAAGAGCTTCACCAAATCCATCGGATGCCGGATTAGCTTCTTGGCGCCACCAGCTAAGAGTTCGTTGCGGGTGCGAAAGCCCCACAGTGCGCCCACCGGGTACATCCCTGCGGCGCTGGCTGCCTTCATGTCTGTGTCCCCATCGCCAAGATATAGGAACTCACCGGGCGGGATATTAAGGCGTTTCGCTATCTCGGTTGCCCCTGTAGGATCGGGCTTTTTCGGCATTGCCGATTGTGCTCCCATCACGGCCTCAAATCGCCACCGTGGCAAAAGCCGGGATACAGTGAGTATGGTGACATCATCTGGCTTGTTAGACCAGACGGCCATCTTGATCCCACGGGCGGCGAGAGCATCCAGTAGCTTCGGAATACCTTCGTAGGGGCGGGTCTTGTCGGCCCACCGCTTGTTGTACTCTTCACGTATGGCAGAAACTACTTGGGCCACTGTGACTGGGTCCCGTTTGTCCTCTGGAAGCGCTCGGTTGGCTAACTCTTGCACACCATCGCCGATAAAACGCTTGTAAGCTTCGAGACTGTGTTGCCGAAGGCCGAGGCGGTCGAGCACGGCGTTGACGGAATCAGCTATATCCTCGAGCGTGTCCAGCAGCGTGCCATCAAGGTCAAAAAGAACGGCTCTATATCTCATTCTCATTTAGACCACTCTGCTACAGGAGCAGGTCAGTAGCCTGTCTCATGACTGAGAGAGATTCTAATTTCTGCGGTCGTCATTGTCCAGTGGCTACGGAATACGTCGTCTATATTCATTGTATCGTTCCTATTCTTCCAGGACGGGCAATAATCCAGAAAGCTCTACCTTTTTTGGGGGCTTCTGGATTCCCGTTGGCGCGGGAATGACAGGTTATATGCGTCCCTTGCCATTGCCGCAAAAGCACGCTCTTATCCTTCGTGGTGCTTGTGGGACCCAGCATTGATGATTGTGGGGGGAGAGCCGCGGTAACAACACTCTGATTGGCTATGCACATCGGCTGGATGGCATCTGATAAAGAAGACGTGACTTCCGAAAAGGCGCAGCTTTACAACACATCAGCCGGTGTTTGCGATCACGCCGCCTTCTGGTCGCCCTCGCACCGAAGAGTTGTACGAAGGCTGTGCAAGTGGTGACTACATTCCGGTCAGCGGAGTGGTAAGAGCTGGGCAGCAACGCAGACAAGGTTCACGGATCTGCGGGCTTTGCCTAGGATTTGACTGCCTTCTTGTGTTGCTGAAGGTTCGGCGGCCACCAGCAAGCCTCCCAAACAAAGCTGAAAATGGAGGCTTTCTCAGGAGCAGCGAGGAGAGGCTCCAACCTGTGGGCGATCTCTTGGCGCTCTGGGCTGGTCTCCCAAGCTTTCCATAGATCGATGTCTAGCCAGGTGCTGATGACCAGCCAATGTGACGGATTGTCTATCGACCGGAGAGTTTCACCGGAGACATAGCCCCGCTGCTGGACAGCTTTGGTTCTCAGCTCCACCAGTACGCTTTCCAACTCAGCCGCTTTGTCGGGTTGGCAGCGCCTTTCGATAATAACCTTTATCATTTTGCCACCTCCCTTTGCTTTAGTAACGAATCAACTTAGGTGACAGCTAATTGCTCCTTACTCTTTGTGATACTTCTGAAGGTTAAAGATGACTGAGTCTGGGAAGTCAGTACACTCCCACCCAATTTCCTCTGACGATCTCATTATACCACCACATTAGTTAGCGGTGTGCAACAGTTGAGCCAAGAGGCCTGGATTCTACGTTTGCTGGGACATGGCCGGCCTCTTGATAGCATAAAGGCCGTGTCTTATAAACATTCATCTAAAGATACTCTTTCACCTTCTCAGCCACAAGCCTGGTCATTCCTTTTACCGAGGCTAGTTCCTCCAGCGATGCCTCTTTCATCCTGCTGGTTGACCCAAACCTCCTGAGCAGTGCCCGCTTTCGCTTTGGCCCGACGCCGGGGATGTTATCAAGAGGCGAGGCCAGGGACTCCTTCTGGCGCACCTTAAGATGGTAGCCTTGGGCGAAGCGATGTGCTTCGTCCCTTACTCGTTGCAGAAGGTAGAGAGCAGCGGAATTACGTGGGAGCATGATAGGCTCCGATATTTGGGGTACAAAGACGGCCTCATTCTCCTTGGCGATGCTGGCACAGGGGATGGACTCTAGCCCAACCTCTTTTATCGCCTCCAGAGCGGCGTTGAGCTGTCCCTTCCCACCATCAATGAATATCAAATCGGGCATCATGGCCCAGCTACCATCCTTTTGTTCGCTTGCCCCTCTTTTGAACCGTCTTCTGAGTACCTCCTGGATCATGGCGTAGTCGTTGGCCCCTGCTACTGACCTGATTCTGAAGCGACGATAATGAGCTTTCTGGGGCAGTCCTCCTTCAAACACCACCATGCTCCCTACAGCAAAGGCCCCTTGAATATTCGAGATATCGTAGCACTCCACCCGCTGCGGAGAGGAGGTCAGCGAAAGCTCCTCCTTCAGCTCCTCCAGGGCCTTAGCCAGAATCTCCGGCTCGGCCAGCAGTTTGATTCTCATTTGCTCCAGGCCCTGGCGCGCATTCTCTGCTACCATGTTCACCAAATCCTTTTTCACCCCTCGGCGGGGCACCTGTATATCGACCTTCGCTCCCCGGCGGCTCTCCAGCCATTTCCTGACCAGTGGCATTCCCTCTAGGGGATGCTGAAGCAGTATCTGCTCTGGTATGAAAGGAGCAAAGCTGTAGAACTGCTGTACGAAGCTGGTCATGACCTGGGAAGGTTCCTCACCCTGCGTTCCTGTCAGCATGAAGTTCTCCCTCCCTAACAGTTTTCCGTTGCGAATAAGGAAGACCAACGCGTAGGCCTGCCCCCTCGCCGTGGCGAAGGCGATGACGTCCATCTCTCCTTCTGCTGAGGCAATCTTCTGTCGTTCAATGACTCTTTCCACAGCAGAAATTTGGTCTCGGATCAGGGCCGCCTTCTCAAACTCCAGATTCTCTGCGGCCGCCGCCATTGTATGGCGTAGCTGGCGTACTATCACCTCCTGTTTTCCTTCGAGGAAAAGGATCACCTGGTCTATAACCTGCCTGTATTCATCTCGGCTGACAGCGCCGATGCAAGGCCCTAGGCAACGGTGGATGTGATATTCCAGGCAGGGCCTCGACTTACCAGTGGTAATTGGTTTCTTGCAGCTCCGGAAGGGGAACAGCCTTTTCAGCAAAGCTAATGTTTGGCGCACCGATCTGGGACTGGCAAAGGGACCGAAATACCTAGCACCATCCTTCTCCAAGCGCCGCGTGGTGTGTATCCTCGGCCAATCATCAGCAACGCTTATTCTCAGGTAGGGAAAGCTCTTGTCATCTTTGAGAGCGACGTTGTAGTGTGGCCGATACTTCTTGATCAGATTGCATTCAAGCAGAATTGCCTCCTGCTGAGAGTCGGTGACAAAGAACTCGAAGTCAGCCACGCGAGACACCATTCGCCGCAGCTTCGGCGATAGGTTGTGAGGCGAACTAAAGTAGGAAAGCACTCGATGGTACAGGCTAGCTGCCTTACCAACGTAGATTACGTTGCCCGCCTCGTCCTTAAGCAGGTAGACGCCCGGCCGTCTGGGCAATGCTCTTAATTGCAGCTCAAGGTTTTTTCCTTCCATAACCTAACATAAATTCTATCATTTTGGCCATAACTGTGTTACAATAATTGCCGTCCACAGAGGAAGTCATTTGTTCAAGGAGAGACTATGAAGCAGGAAGTCGAGGCTTTCCTAGGTTACCTGGCAACCGAAAAGCGATTCTCCGAGAATACCACGGCAGCCTACAGAAATGATCTTTTTCAACTGGTCGATTTTCTTCAAGAAAAAGGGGTGGACAACTGGTCTGAGGTCGATCGTCAGCTCATTCTGAGCTACCTTGTCAGCCTGAAGCGGAGGGGCTACGCACTGTCAACAGTCGCCCGCAAGACCGCCTCAGCCAAATCCCTGTTCAAGTTCCTCGTCAGCAACGGGGTCAGAAAGGACACGCCGACGGAGAACCTTGGTTCGCCCAGGGTGAAGAAACCGCCACCCCAACCCCTTTCGATAGTGCAGGTTAGGGAACTACTGAAGCAACCGGAAAGACACTCCACTCCTGAGGCACAGCGAGACAAGGCTATGCTAGAACTCCTCTACGGAAGCGGCATGCAGATAAGTGAGCTCATGTCGCTAAACCTGGCGGATGTGAGGGTGCAAGACGACTGCGTTTCCTTTTGTGTCAAGGGGGCCAGGGAGAGAAACGGTTCTGTCAGCCGAGAGTCAGTTCCTTCACTTAAGCGGTATTTGGAAGAGGCCCGCCCTCGGCTAGCACATGAGAAAGAGGAAAAGGCGCTATTCTTAAACAGGCTAGGAGAAAGGCTTACCAGGCAGGGGTTCTGGCAGATCATGAAAGGCTATGCTAAGGAGGCGAGGCTGGACAGTCGGGTTACCTTGCGTGCCCTGCGCCATAGCTTTGCAGCCCATTCCGCCGCTGCCAAGGCTTGACCTGCTCCGCAGCATGATCTGTACTAGTCTTATTGCCTCCCATGCTGCTCAACTGCCCAATGTGACAGACCTTGGCAGACAGCTACTGGAAGAAGTGGCCTAAGAAAGATAAACCACAGGAGGATACGAAATGGCGCTCTTGTATGAGAAACGGGGCAAGATTGCATATATCACTATAGACCGTCCACGGGCCTTAAACTCTCTTGACCCCATGACATTTCAGGAGCTGAGCCAAGCCCTGGTGGAGTTCAGAGATGACAATGATCGGTGGGTGGCTATTCTCACCGGAAGTGGCAATAGAGCTTTCTGCGTTGGAGCGGATATTAAGGATATGTTGCCTGTGCTGGGGGAGATACGCAACGAATGGTGGCGTATGCCGCCCACCATAATGCGTGGGCTCGAGCTGTGGAAGCCTACCATTGCCGCCGTCAACGGACACGCCCTGGGCGGAGGGCTTGAACTGGCCCTGGCTTGCGACCTGAGGATTGCCTCGGAGAGCGCTACTTTCGGAGTGCCAGAGGTGACTCTGGGGATAATTCCGGGCTGGGGAGGGACGCAAAGGTTGGTGCGGTCTATGCCCCGAGCCAAAGCAGCCGAGTTGCTCTTCTTCGGCGAGCGCATTGATGCCCAGGAGGCCTACCGGCTTGGGCTGGTCAACAAGGTGGTCCCTCCCGAACAACTTCTCCCTACAGCGGAGGAGTGGGCCATGAAGCTCTGCGAAATACCTCCCCTGGCAGTGAGGGCAGCCAAAGAGGCTATGATAAGAGGGATCGAAATGAACTTGGAAGATGGGTTGAGGCTGGAGGCGAAGCTCATGGACTTCCTCTTCACAACCCAGGACCACAAAGAAGCTAGGACGGCTTGGCTGGAGAAAAGGAAACCGGAACTCAAAGGAAAGTAAGGTTCAGGCGGTAGTCAGTCAGGCTGCGAAGAACGCCAAAACATTAGAGAAAGGAGTGGCATGGAGATCAAAAAGGTAGGAGTAGTGGGCTGTGGTTTAATGGGCGGAGGCATCACTGAGGTCTGCGCCCGTGCTGGCTATCCTGTGGTGGTGATGGAGGTTAACCAACAGTTTCTGGATAACGGTATCTCAAAGATTCAGACGTCCCTGGAAAGGGCGGCCAAGAAGGACAAGATAACCGTGCAGGAGAAAGACGCTGCTTTGGCACGGATCAAGGGCACCCTCAAAATAGAGGACTTCAAGGACTGCGATCTGGTAATAGAGGCGGTCCTCGAAAATCTGGAAGAGAAGAAGAGGGTCTTCTCTGGCCTGGACAAGGTTTGCCCGCCAGATGCCTATCTGGCAACTAACACCTCTTGCTTGTCCATCCTGGATATGGCTATGGCGACTAAGAGGCCCAGCCAAGTGTTGGGGCTGCACTTCTTCAGCCCTGTGCCGGTGATGAGGCTGGTCGAGATTGTGAAAACGTTGGTCACCAAGAGTGAGGCCATCGACATGGCCAGGGCCTTCTGCCAGTCCATAGGCAAAGAGACAGTCTTGTGTCAGGATACCCCCGGATTTATCGCTAATCGACTGAGTATGGTCTATCTGGTGTATGTCATTCGGTGTTATGAGCAAGGCTTGGCCACCAAGGAAGATATCGACAAGACCATGAGGCTGGGGCTGAACCATCCCATGGGGCCCCTGGAGCTGGCCGATTTCATCGGGCTGGACACGGTCTACTATATCCTCAACGCTATGCACGAGGAACTGAAGGATCCTCTGTTTGCCCCACCGACCCTGCTCAAGAAAATGGTCACCGCCGGACAACTGGGGCGTAAGACAGGAAAGGGGTTTTACGACTACAAGTGAAGTTGCTCTGCCGGTGGATAGAACGAACGGCACGGGTGGAATGTGCCGCCAGTCTGCTAGTGTGAAAGGAGCGACGTCGGGTTGTAAAAGCTATAGCTGCTGCCCTGCCATTAATTGGCAGGGCAGCTCCGTAGGTTTCAGGCAGGGCATCTCAAACCTGGAGTCCTGACACCTGGGATTTTGGACGATATACAAGAAACTGCGTGTCACCCGCCACCTGTTAGGAATTTTTGAAAAGTGAACTCCTTTACGATTCAAAAGTGAACTCTAGGGAACTCAGCCAGAGGATAGTCAAGAGAGTGGACCATCTGGTTGTTCCACCATAATCGGACATGCAAAACGCCT
>VGOE01000082.1 GCA_016876035.1 Chloroflexota bacterium | reverse complement strand
AGGCCTATGAGCTGTTTCCAGAACCCTGAGAGTGTTGATCGGATCATCTATGGCATTACCAATCACCTTAACTCAACCTGGAAGGAGAAGCCTATCCCTCAATTTACACACTTCTCTTGACACTACCAAAGGCCCACGGAGTTTGACAATGGGTTGATAGCAGCCTAAAATGCCAGCCAAGGACGTTTTTCTCACGTCGAGAAGATTCTATATACCCACTGCAGGACTTGTCATGCCGCCTCTGTTCACAATGTGTGCGAAGTGGCTGCCGACAGTAGTGCAAATAGCGGAAAGGAGGAATCATGCTTACCAAATACGATGAGTTCCTTTGTCATCAGATTGCTACAACTTTCGATCACGTAGATACGAGTGCCCGGGAATGGACCGAAAGGGTGATACTGCATTTTGGCCATACTGAAGGGAAATACCATCTCAGTCTCGGTTTTGGCCTGTACCCCAACCGCAACGTCATCGATGCCTTTGCCTTGCTCAATGTGGACAATAAGACGCAGTACACTGTCCGGGCATCACGTGAGCTGCGCCCTCAACCGGATGAGGTTAAGGTCGGCCCCTTCTCCTATGAGATTGTGGAACCTTTGAAGAAGCTGCGCTGCCGTCTTGATGATAACCAGTATGGACTCAGCTACGACGTTGAGTTTGACGGGATCATGCTTCCCAGTGAAGAAGACCCTCAGTTCACCAGGTACAAGGGTAGGGTAATAGAGAACATACAGCGGTACGTCCAGGCAGGCAGGGGAAGCGGGTGGATCAAGTTCGAAGGCAATACCATCAGACTTGACAAGAAGACCTGCTTTGTAGGGAGAGATCACTCCTGGGGAGTCCGGCGCACTGGGGCATGGCAAGAGTCTGGGGTAGAGCCTCCCCCGATCCCTCCGGGATATCTCTACAGTTGGGGCGTGATGCTGTTCGACAAGTGGGGTGCGGCCTTCCACACCAGAGAGCTGTGGGATGGAACGCCATTGTTATCTAGTGGCGCGATTTTCTTCCCCTACGGCAGCGGGAAGGAGGGAGTCAGAATGGCACGAGTAGCCCATGACTTCAAGTTTCGACCTGACATGAGAAAGCTGACAGCGGGGAGTGTCATGCTGATTGCACCCGATGGTGCAAAAACCGAGATCTCCTTGAAGACGCTGAGTTATACCTGCCTGAAACCAGGCGGGTACTTTGACTACAGAGAATTTGTTCACGGTCAGTGGATGGGGCCCTCTTTCATCGATGGCTTCAAGCTGGATCTGACGGATCTAAACGTTCTCGGAGAGGTATCCTTCATAGATGACGCTGGGTGCGAGTTGCGCTGTGGTAAAGAGATAGGCTACGGGTGCATCGAGGTGACAGTGACCGGGAAATATCCCAGGTATGGGTATGAAGGATATGACGGCAATCTCCCAGGCCATGCTTAGATTTTGAAGAGGGAATAGCTTGAGGTCAGGCCATGAGCGGCATAGACACGGTGTATGCTCAGAGAGATGAGTGCACCGTGTCCTGCTTCATCACAGTGGATCTCGATGATGGAACTCGGCTGTCATGCCGGAGTGGACTTCAAACGATCGTAAGCGATCAGGGCTGCCAGCCTCAAGCGTGAGATAGAAGACCTTGGCCGAGTCTGTCAGAAACACCGAGCGAAATGGGCAATGGAGGAGTGACATTAGATGAAAACCAGAATGACAGAGTTATTCGGAATAGAACACCCCATTATGCTGGCGGGCATGAACTGGGTTACCGAACCCAAGCTTGTATCCGCCGTCAGCAACGCAGGCGGTCTGGGTGTTCTGGCCACTTCCCGCTATACCCCTGGTGAAGCAAGGCAGAACATTAAAGAGATCAGGAATCTAACCGATAAGCCTTTCGGGGTGAACATAGGACTGATAACTCCCTGGGCTGGCGAGCTTGTACGGGTGGCTGTAGAGGAAAAGGTCCCCGTGTTGAACTACTCTCTGGGCAGACCGTGGTTTATTGAGCAGGTGCATGAATACGGCGGCAAGGTGCTGGGAACCGTGACCACGGTGAGACATGCAGTCCGGGCAGAGCAACTAGGAGTTGACGCTGTCACTGTTCCTACCTACGAAGCAGCAGCGCACGGCAGCGATATAACCTCGCTGGTGTTGATCCCCCTTACTGCCAGCCAGGTCAAAGTCCCTCTTGTGGCGGCTGGCGGTTTCTATAACGGAAGAGGGCTGGCCGCAGCTCTGGTGCTGGGAGCTGATGGTATATCTATGGGCCAGAGATTTCTGGTCACGCAGGAGAGCCAGGTCCATGAACGCTGCAAACAGGTTTTCCTGGGGAGCACTGAGCAGGATATCTTGATGAGCGATGTCTTTGATGGAATGCCTGGCAAGGTGCTCAAAACCAAAGCCAGTGAAGCCTTGATGAAGAGGTCGCGGTCTCGGCTAAAAGAGACGGTGAGCGGCGTCCTGGAGGTAAGACGGACGCTAAAGCTGTCTTGGTGGCAGGTCCTGCGCACTATCATCAGGGCGAGGAAATCTGAAGAGGGGGCCTCACCTTTCCAGCTTGCTCACCAGGCAGCCCAGGTACAAAGGTTTGAGAAGGCTGTATTTGAGGGCGACCTGGAGGCAGGGGTGGTGTTCGGCGGACAAGCTGTCGGCGGCATTAAGGATATACCTACTTGCCAGGAACTCATAGACCGAATAATGGCTGAAGCCGAGAAGACGCTGCGAGAGACCAGCACTCTTATATCTTCTTAGAACCTTGCTTTTGTATGGCCGATAAGAATGCGATTCACAGTACAGATGCAGAAAGGAGGCAGACGTGGCTGAAAGAGTAGGGATAGTGGCTGTAGCTCAGACGAAATACCATCCAAATAGAGCTGACGTAAATGAAGGAGAGCTGGCGTGGGAGGTGATAAAGCAGGTGCTCCAGGAGACGGGGCTGACCTTCTGCGACGACGGGAACGGTATTGATTCCGCGGTCACCTGCTCCGAGGACTTCTGGGATGGCAGGACAGCAACAAATAACAATGTCATGTCGTATGTGGGCGCACACTTAGGGGTTGAGAACAAGGTAACTGAGGACGGGATCAATGCCATTTACTGTGCTATGGCTCAGATACTCTCTGGCCACCACGATACTGTTCTGGTAGTTTGCCACATGAAGGAGTCTCAGGCAGACAAAAGCCTGGTGGAAAATGCTGCCATGGATGCTATCTTCATGAGGCTTTTGGGCATGAATTTCCTGACTGCCGCTGCCTTGCAGGCCAAGCGTTTGATGTACAAGTACGGCGTAACGGTCGAGCAGTGCGCTAAGGTGGCGGTGAAGAACCGTCGGAATGCCAAAAACAATCCCTTTGCCCAGGAGCCTATGGACATCACAGTAGAGGATGTCCTCAGTTCCAGGTTGCTGGCGTCTCCTATCAGGCTTCTGGACACCAAGCCTATCTCAGACGGCGCCTGCGCCATGATACTGACCCGAGAGGAGAAAGCCAGGAAGCTCACTGCTAAGCCAGTCTGGATACTGGGGGCGGCCAACTGCTATGAGACCCACTACCTGGGAGACAGGGATCTGGCCGAATGCGACGCTCTGGTGTTGGCTGCCAAGCGGGCCTACAGCATGGCAGGTGTCACCAATCCCTTGAAGGAATTGGATGTAGCCGAGATCTGTGAAGAACATTCCTATCAGGAACTCCTGTGGATGGAAGGGCTTGGCTTCTGTGGGCGAGGGGAGGCTGGCAGACTCATTGATGCCGGAGTGACCCAAATGGGGGGACAGCTTCCGGTGAACCCTTCCGGGGGGATGCTTGCCGGCAATCCGAATCACGTGGGCGGAATGGCGCGTGTGGCTGAGGCGGTGCTTCAGTTGCGTGGTGAGGCGGGTGACAGGCAGGTCGCTGGCGCAAAAGTGGCCCTGGCGCATGGCGTCACTGGTATCTGCGGACAGCATCAATGCGTCATGATTCTGGGCAACAAGTAGTCGGAGGTGAGATATGGGTCATAGAGTAGCTATAGTAGGAGTGGGTCAGACACATCATCGGGCTAAGCGTCCCGATGTTAACATGGCTGAGATGGTGGGTGAGGCAGTCAGAGCTGCGCTAGCCGATGCGCAGTTGAGGGCAAAGAACGTAGAGGCGGTGTTTTGTGGCAATATGGAGACCTTCGAAGGGGTATACCTGCCCGACCACGGCATGGCCGATGAAATTGGGGCCTTTATGAGACCGGGTATGAAGCTTGCCTCTGCGGGCACCACCGGGTCTGCGGTTTTTGCAGAGGCCTTCAACTTCGTGGCCGCGGGCCTCTTCCGCACTGCTCTGGCTATCGGCTTTCAGAAACATGACGTGGGGAGTGCCCAGGCCGCTCTGGCCACTACCGTCACCCCTATATGGGGCAGAGGCGCATCATCAGGTGCCATTGCCGAGTTCGCTCAGCAGGCACAGATCTACATGCGTCAGTCGGGGGCCAAGGAAGAACATGCAGCTATGGTTCGGTTGAAGGCAGACCGGGGCGCTTGCCGCAATCCTTATGCTCATCTCAGGCTCGGGTTGAAGAGTGTGGACGAGGTGCTCAAGTCTGGATACCTTGTCTGGCCTATCAGGCTTCTTGACTTTTGCCCTCAATCCTGTGGGGCTACCGCTGCGGTTATTGCAGTGGAGGAGGAGGCGAAGAAGATCACCAGAAAACCGGTGTGGATTGCCGATGTTGTCACTGTCCACCAGGAACCCTTCCGTGCCAGCTCCTTTGGCGACCCTACGGGCCGTGAGACCTACAGCCAGGATGTGGCTGCCGAAAGACTCTACAAGAGGAATGGCATAACCGATCCGCGAAAGGATATCGATTGTGCGGAGGTTTACGAGCCTTCCAACTGGGAGGAGATGATGCTCTATGAGCATTTCCATTTTTGCGAGAAGCACAAGGGCTGGCAGCTAATCGAGAAGGGGATAACCGAAATAGAGGGGGAATTCCCTGTAAATGCCTCTGGAGGTGTGCTGGCTACCAATCCTATCGGGGCCTCCCCCATGAACCGAATTGTGGAAACTGCCCTTCAGGTTCGAGGCGACGCTGGGGAACACCAGGTTACCAGGGATGTGAAGACGGCTGTTGCCTCTGCTCTCGGTAGCTCCAACTGGACAATGCTGACTCTGCTGAAGAGGTCTTTGTAGGAGGCGAGATCATGACCATGACAAAGGAACCATCTCAAGAATATATTCACGTAACTATTGATAAGCGTCGGTATTATCGATGGTCCACCGGCAAATACATAGGCAAGCTCTATAAGGAAGCGAAAGACAAGAAGAAGCTGGTAACCAACCGCTGCCCCAAGTGTAAGGAGCTTTTGTGGCCTCCCCAGGCGGTCTGCGGAAGGTGTAAGGTGGGGAAACAGGCGAAGATTGGGTGGAGTTGAGCGACAAGGGCACGGTGATCTGGTATACCTTAGCTGTCAGGCCTTTTCTTGATCCCCACCTGGGTATAGAGTGGGCTAACCCTCACCCCACCGCCTGCATTCTGCTGGACAGCGGTGTCTATTTTCGGCAATTTCTTGAAGAAACGGACCCGAACAAGTTGAAGGTAGGCATGCGAGTCCAGGCTGTTTGGAGAGGGGACGATGAACGGGGTGAAGGGACTTCTGACATCTTGTACTTCAGGACGATCGAGGAGTAGGAGGTTAGAAAATGGTTCATACACGGAAGCTGGATGATTTGGACGTCTTCGTCTACGAGGGGTTCATACGTATCCCCAACACCTATTCTGCAGGTGCCGTTGGTAGCCGTTTCCTCATTGAGATAAGGGACAATAAGAAATTCCTGGGTACGAGGTGCCCCACCTGTAACCATGTTTATGTGCCGGCCAGGTCCATCTGCAAGTATTGCTTTGGCCAGCTTAGTGAGTGGGTTGAGGTGAGTGACAAGGGGACTTTGCTAACCTATACCGTTGACTGCCAGTCGAATGCTATGCAGCCGGTGGAACCTCCCATCATATATGGCATAGTTCAACTGGATGGGGCTGACACCGGCCTGCTCCACCTGCTGGGCGAGGTGGATCTTGAGCAGTTGAAGGTTGGGATGCGGCTCCAGGCCGTCTTCAAGGAGAAGCGGGCCGGCAGCATCCTGGATATCAAGTACTTCAAACCCGTGAGGAGGTGACCCACTATGCCACTGCCGGAACAATGGGCGACACCTGAGGATTTCGCGACACTTTTCCAGTACTTCTGGTACCGAGATTTTCCGATGGATCAACGTTCTACGGGAGCTATACGTACCGATTGGACCATCCATATTGGAATAGTCGTCCGCAGTATCGCTGACCTCATGGGTCTAGTCACGAGATTTGAGAGAGGGGGCAGGAAGGATGCGGTGCTGCGGAGCACTGAGGGGGATGAGATTGCTATTGAATGGGAGTGGGGTGGTGTGTGGGGCAATGAATTGGAGAAGTTGAGAGATCACCGAGTGTGGAGCCTTGAGAAGGGTAAGGAGAGGCGACTTAGATACGGGGTCTTCATAACGTACACACATACGCCAAACATAGAAAAGGTCTACAGCCATGTAATGAACGAGTGGAAGGGCGCACGATGGCCGCTTCTACTTATCTTGATCGATCTCGAGGAGTCTAAGAAGTTCCCTATGGGCAAAGACTTCAAAAATATCAATATGTCTATATTTGATGCCAGCGCGCAAAGGAGACTCCGGGTTGCGCCTGCATTTCCATGGAATGTTGAGTGTTCGCGTTGGTCCGGACATTTTCTCTAAGTTTTGTTGAATAGGTGAAACTGACCTTCCTTCCGGGGTATACCGGGGTGGTGGGTTTCGTCCTTCCCAAGAAGGAGTACACCCGCCCTACAATTCTCTGTCATTTGGTATTGCGAAGGCATGATGGTTCTACCATCCTGGCCTCATAGCTAGCCGGCTAGAAGCGAATCACGCTGCGTATCACCTCTCCTCGCTCAAGAGCGGCACATGCATCGTTAATATCGTCCAGGATGTAGTAGCGGCTTATCAGCTTGTCGATGGGGAGTTTGCCCTCCATATATAGATCGACATATCGGGGCACGTCGATTTTGGTTCTTACGTTGCCCAGCATGCTACCGATCAATGTCTTGCCAAACAAAAACTGGTATGGCGGGGTGCTGAGCATGGTGCCGAGAGGAGCGACTCCAACCAGGACGCATGTGCCGGCATCGTGGATGGAAGCGAAGGCCTGGGCCATCACCTCCACGTTTCCGGTAGTTTCGATGGCGTAATCGGCTCCCCCTCCGGTTATCTCCATTATGCGCTGTTGCGGGTACTCATTCGAGGCGTTGATGACGTAATCAGCGCCAAGCTCCGTGGCTATTTCCAGCTTTCGATCCAATATGTCAACAGCGATGAGCTTGCCAGCTCCGGCCAGCTTAGCCCCCATCACTGCGCTCAGCCCGACGCCCCCACAACCATAAATGATTATGCTTTCGCCGGCCCGGATCCTGGCTCTGTTTATCACGCTGCCCACCCCGGTGCTGACAGCGCAACTGAGGAGGCAGACTACGTCCAGAGGGGCATCATCCCGTACCTTCACCGCTGTGCGCTCATGTACCACGACATACTCGGCAAAGGCGCTGGTGTAAAATATGTTGATCTCCTCCCCCTCTTTGTGCAAATGCTTCCCTCCTCCTGGCAGTCTACCTGACACTAACGCTGGCAACACCTCCGAGCACAGCGCCGGTTGACCTTCGATACAATAGCGGCATTTCCCGCAGTTGAAAATGGCTGGCAGCACCACGTGGTCGCCGGGTTGGACAAGGGTGACACCAGGCCCGACTTTCTCCACAATGCCAGCACCCTCATGCCCCAGTACGATGGGAAAAGGGCTGGGATTCTCTCCTTTCATGATGCCCAGATCGCTGTGACATACTCCCGTGCCTACCATCTTGACCAGTACTTCCTGGTACCCTGGATCGTCCAGTATCACCTCTTCCACCCTCAGCGGTGTGTTGGCCTCATACAGTACTGCTGCTCTCGTCTGCATATTTGTGTCCTCCTTTCTTATATCTTATGGCGAGTATTTGGCTTCCCTGGCACAACCACGATTAGCCCACACATTTCCTTCGAAAGCTGACTGAGAACCCGATGCCGCCGTCCATTCCGAACAGTCTTCCAGTCCTCAGGCCCGAAACAAAGGAAACGAAGGAAAGAGCAACCAGTCCAGGGCAATGCCCCTGGCTTTGTGCTGTCCTGGTTCGGGCGATTTCAATAACAACGGTCAACGGCGACCTCAAGGGGTCACAGCTCGAGGGTGTCCCAGTGATTGAAGCCCTTGGAGTAGTCCAGGTAGTTGATGATGGTAGGGCTAACCCTGAGGAAGGGTATTTGCTCGATCGTTACGCTCCATGAGTCTAAATATTTCTTCACCTGTGGAAACTTGCGAGCGAACATATTCTGTGCCCGGGAAAGCTCTGGGCCAGCTTCAAGCCACTCCACCGTGCCAGCCAACTGCACCGCTTTAATCTCGTCCCAGTCCAGGAAGTCCTCGGAGATGGCTAGGGCTACCTTGGGGCAGAACGCAATGTTCTTTGCCTTCTGGCTCGAAGGGTCGGTCATGAAGTAGATCTTCAGACCGTCGTTGACGTAGGAGACAGTGCTGGCCTGCGGACTGTTGTCTTCCCTGATGGTAGCCAGGGTGCAGTGGCGGTGGGTGTCTAGGTAGTTGATTATAGATTTGGTGAGCTCCTCTTGCATCGTTCCCCTCTCATTCAGATCGGTGACGGTTGGCTTTCGGCCTGATAAAAGGAATCCTTTTGTAGATTATAGCATCGCCGGAGCCGATCGAATATGCTGGGCTCTTAGACCATAATCCGTGAGTGGTACAGGTCGGGGGGTGCGAGAGCAGTTTTGCCACCTCTCGTGCCGCTCTTTGTGTCCAGAGCAAGCCACAGACGACCCGCCGCGGGGTTTTCATGTGGCTTA
>VGOE01000081.1 GCA_016876035.1 Chloroflexota bacterium | reverse complement strand
TCTTGAATCTGGAAAGGGCCCCACCCAAACATGGAGCTATAGTACTCCACGGCTTGATCGATATCCTTTACCACAATGCCAATGTGGTTCGGCGACGTAACTCTCACTGTCGGCTCTTGTCGTTCTGTCATGTTCTTGCACCTCCTAGCCCGACATTATACCATCCCAAACTCACTCCAGGTACAAAGGACGCCTTTTCGGCTCCCAAAATCAGCTTGGCATGTCACCGCATCTGTGATAGAATAGGAATCAGCAATTAGATATCAGAACTACAGAGTCCGCGGGTCTTAGCTCAACGGTTACAACTGATTACTGAAAGCAAAGAGGCCGATTTGAGCAGCCAGTAGGGCTCTTTTTTTGTTGGTCTGTTTATTTGATGAGCTAGTGCTTCGTAACGTGAGATTCTTCTCCTTCTCTTCAGGAAGGAGAAGAATCTCGGTTGTTGCGCAGAGCTAGTGCAGCTTAGCTGTCGAACCCCAGCCACTTGCTGCCGCCGGGCGGCAGCACTTCCATGGGTTCTCCGGCGAGCTTGGCTGCCAGGGTTGCCCTGAGCACTTCTAAGGGAACCCTGATCTGCTTCAGAGAGTCCCTGTCCCTGACGGTCACCTGGCGGTCGTCCAAAGACTGGAAGTCGATGGTCACGCAAAGCGGGGTGCCGATTTCATCCTGGCGGCGATAGCGCCGGCCTATGCTCTGGGAATCATCATACTGGGTGATGAAGGCTTGCCGCACCTCACCGTAGACTTCCTTCGCCATTGGGAGGAGCTTCTCATTCCGGCTCAGAGGCAGAATAGCTACCTTGATCGGAGCGAGAGCGGGATGAAGCCGTAGCAACACCCTCTTTTCCTTCTCCACCACCTCTTCATGATAGGCGTCCAAAAGAAAAGCCAGGACGGAGCGATCTACGCCTGCAGAAGGCTCAATGATGTAGGGCATGATGCGCTCCTGAGTCTCCTCGTCGAAATAGCTCAGGTCTTTGCCGCTGTATTTGGCGTGCTGGGCCAGGTCGAAGTTGCCCCGGTTGGCGATCCCCTCCAGTTCCGACCAGCCCATAGGGAAAAGATACTCAATGTCATAGCAGTCCAGGGCATAGTGGGCCAGCTCATCCTTGCCGTGCTGGCGGAGTCGAAGGTGCTCACGGTTTATCCCCAGCTTGACGTACCAGTTG
This sequence comes from Chloroflexota bacterium, assembly GCA_016876035.1. Classification (GTDB taxonomy): domain Bacteria; phylum Chloroflexota; class Dehalococcoidia; order UBA2247; family RBG-13-53-26; genus VGOE01. Next base: position 7,812 of record VGOE01000081.1, on the reverse strand, counting down.
AACCTCTCCTGAACCCAGTATTGGAACCAGTCCTTGTCAGTTCCAGGCTTGACGAAGAATTCTACCTCCATCTGCTCGAATTCACGGCTTCGGAAGATGAAGTTCCCGGTAGTGATCTCGTTGCGGAAGGCTTTACCTGTCTGGGCAATACCAAAAGGGAGCTTCTTTCGGGAGGTGGCAATGACATTCTCGAAATTGACGAAGATGCCCTGGGCGGTCTCCGGGCGGAGATAGACCACGGCGGCTTGCTCCTCCACCGGCCCCATGAAGGTCTTGAACATGAGGTTAAACATGCGGGGCTCGGTCAGTTCCCCGCCGCAGTTAGGGCATTTCTTATCTTTTTCATCCTTCAAGTCATCGGCACGGAATCTCAAGTGACAGGACTTACACTCCACCAGGGGGTCGGCGAATTGCTGGACGTGGCCGCTGGCTACCCAGGTCTGGGGATGCATCAGGATGCTGGCGTCCAGTCCCACCATGTCGTCTCGCTCCTGCACCATGGCCTTCCACCAGGCCTCTTTGACGTTGCGCTTCAGCTCCACACCCAGCGGACCATAGTCCCAGCAGCTACCCAGGCCGCCGTAGATTTCGCTCGACGGAAAGATAAATCCTCGCCTCTTGCTCAGCGAGACGAGCTTCTCCATATCAACGCCTCTTGTCTGTGCCACTTATCTCCGCTCCTTCTTCGAACTATTGGAACTAAACTTAGCAATTTTGGCTTCCAGTGTCAAAAGATTGACAGAGAGCGGGCAAATGGGGAAAATGGAACTATGATTATCAAAGGCCTGGAAGTCGGGCCCTTTTTTTCTAACTGCTACATCGTAGGGTGTGAGAAGACTAAGGAAGGGATGATCGTTGATCCTGGCGCTGAGTCAGGGCGCATCCTGAGAACGGTACAGGAACTGGGCCTGACCATCAAGCTTATCGTGGCCACCCACACACATGCTGATCACATCGGCGCTCTGGCCAAGGTCAAGGAAGCCACCGGAGCACCCTTTGCCGTACATGAAGCGGAGGGATCGAAGGAGGCCATTCAAGCCTCCAGCCATATGCTGGCGTCTCTGCTGGGTGGGCCAACCCGCCCCACCCCCCAGCCGGACAGGTTGTTGCGCGATGGGGACATAATCGAGATTGGAGAGCTGCGTTTCACTGTCCTTCATACCCCGGGGCACAGTCTTGGCGGCATCTCTATCGTGGGGCATGGGGTGGTGTTCTGCGGAGATACCCTGTTTAACCTTAGCATCGGGCGAACTGATTTCCCTGGCGGCGATTACCAGGTGATAATGGACAGCATCCACCGCAAGCTCATGGTCTTGCCTGATGAGACGAGGGTCCTTTGCGGACACATGCAGGAGACGACCATCGGCTTTGAGCGACGGCGCAACGCCTTCGTGCTAGGCCTGTATTAGCTGGCGGGTGCTCCCTTAGAGCTGGAGCAACAGCTAGGCATACGAACCCCTGATTCTCGATTCAACGTCCCTTGAACTGGGGCTTTCGCTTCTCCATGAAGGCTTGTACGCCTTCTTTGTAGTCTTCGGTGCTGGTGCATACCCTGACAGCGTAGTTCTCATAGTCCAGGGCACCCCATATGTCGGACTGGAGGCCCTTGTAAACGCCGTATTTGGCCAGCTCCAGGGGAATAGGTGGATTAGCGGCTATCTTGGCCGCCAGTTCCGTGACGGTCTTCATCAGATCACCATGCGGGACGACACGGCTCACCAGGCCGATCCTGAAGGCCTCTTGAGCATCGATGACATCCCCTGTGTAGAACAGTTCCAGGGCTTTTTCTATGCCCACTATCTGAGGTAAAAGAAAAGTCGCTGCACCATCAGGGACAAGTCCTCTGCTCACCCAGGCACAGGCAAACCTGGCCTTCTCCGAGGCTATCCTTATGTCGCAGGCAGTTATGAAGGACACGCCCATCCCAGCAGCCACACCATTTATGGCGGCTATGGTGGGCACCCTGAGCTGCCTGAACAGGGCCACCTGATAGCCCATTCGACGCGTCACTTGGCGGCGGGTTACCTCCTGTTGCTCTCCGGCGAGGCGCGATGACATGACGCTGACATCTACGCCAGCGCAAAACGCGCGATCCCCGGCTCCGGTAATGATAAGCACCCTGACGTTATCGTCTTCTCCCACCTCAGCCAGGGCAGTAATGATCTCCTCTCTGGTTTCCAGGGTCATGGCGTTCATCTTGTCGGGACGGTTTATCGTCAACGTGGCGATGCAGTCTTTCTTTTCCAGAATGATATCCTTGTACGGCACTGGTAGCTGACCTCCCTCTGTTTTTCCGTGGCTCTATCTTAGGCTATTTGGGCTAGAACGCTACCAGAATACCCATTGCCTGCGCCCTTTGTCAATCTCTGGGTCGCTTAAAGACTATCCACCTGTTAAGGTACATGAAGGGCATGTTGATGAGACCGACGAGCCATTTGGTGTAGAGCTGTCCCTCTATCAAGGGTATCATGGGCAGGCGGCCCCAGAAGGCTATGGAGATGAAGAGCAAGGTGTCAATGGCCAGCGCCGGGATGGAACTAAAGGCGTTTCTCATCCAGAGGTGCCTCCCTTTAGTTAGCCTTCTGAAGACGTCATATACCCAGGCATCGAGATTCGCACTCACCAGGAAGGCCACCCATGAGGCTACGGTAATTCGCGGCACCACCCCCACAATTGATTCCCAAGCTTGCTGGTCTCTCCAGAAAGGCGCTGGCGGCAACTCCGTACCCAGCCAGATGAAGAAGACCATCGCCAACTGTGTTACAAAGGCGATGAGTATCATTTTGTGCGCTTCCCGCCGGCCAAACCTCTCGTTGACGATATCAGTGAAGAGGTAGGTGACAGAGTAGATCAGAACAGCGGCGGGAGCAGTGACGGTAACGAACCCCAGATCATACTCCGCCACCTTGACGGCCACGATCTGGCTGAGAGCCACGAACACTACGTAGAGGCCTATGAGAGCATCGGGCTTCGCGAATCGCCTGGCATACCAGGCTCCGAGGAGAGTGAAGCTGGTTATGCCCACTATCCACAGTATGATTAATGCGGGTTGCGGCAGATGACCCCCTCTACCAACCTAGTGTGATGTCCCTGCCATAACCTTCCAATGCGCCATTCCATGCTTGGCACAGAATCCACCATGCATACCTTCTGGATTTCGGCTTTCGCCAAAATGGCACAGGTGGCTCTATTGTTAAGCGTTTTCAGAGACACGGCACTAGGATACATCCTGAACTCGAGGTTCCTTCGAGGAATGTTTATAGCTTTGTTTTCAGGGAAAATCAACCTCTATATTTGCATCATAGGTAATCGGGAATGAAGAAGCAAGAAGATTTTGAAAGACAGATTTTAGATGTCATTCTGAGCCGCCGCAGGCGGCGAAGAATCTCGTTTGTTACGCCAAACTTGCGAACGCCTGTGGTTATTATCCCTGCATCACCGCAGCTAGCTCTGGCCGCTCTTCCCCGTCCCAGGCGAGGCCGAGGCCACCTCTTCTCTCAGCGACCTAAGTAGCTCCGGGTGTGCCTTATTGAACTCTACCAATCTCCGAATGGCCCTGGCTGCGCCCCTCATGGACAAGAAAAGCGGGAATCCAGCCTCAATGCAAATCCTCTGCGTTACTAGAGAGGGCAACCAGGAATCTTCGTTGGCTATGAAGTGTACCACCGTGGCCACAGGCAGGTGACATTCCTTAGCGGCGATGATGGGTGGCCCGGACCCCGTACCTATAGTCCATTCGCGGATGATGCCCGGAAGCGAGTCCAGTGAATAATGGAATACTAGCGAGTCGATCTCAGGCCAGCCATCCAGAATAGCCATGAAATCGCCTATCCCTCCATCCCCCTTCAAATACCTGACCTCTCGAAGAGCCTCTTCCCAGCCTGACATTCCCACCCTGGTGATCAGGCGTGCCTGCTCCGCTCCGAAGAGAGGGCTGGCATCCATAGGGTTACGAATCATACTGCCAGCCAGAGGAATAAGTCCCTTCAGTCTCTCGCGTACGTCAGGTGGAATAGGGGGGAGCCTGAATCCGGCACGTTCCAGTTCATCGGTGGCCAGCAAGCTGGCGCCACCACCATTGCCAATGGCGCAAGTGTTCAATCCGAGGGGGGGCTTCATGCATAGCAGCGCCACCAGCATGTCCACCGTCTCGTCTACAGTGTGCACTTCAATGGCGCCAATCTGCTTCAGGAACCCGCTCCAGATGGCGCTGGATCCAGCGAGAGCGCCGGTGTGGGAGGCGGCTGCCCTGGTTCCCCCTTCAGTATATCCGCCTTTGTATATCACCACCGGTTTTATCGAGACTGCCCGCCCAAGTACCTTGCGCAGACGCTGACCATCGGAGGTGCCCTCGATGTAAGCAGCGATGACCTTGGTTTCAGGATCATCAGCCAGGTAGTCAATCAGGTCACACTCATTAATATCACAGGCGTTACCATAACTGACGGCTTTGCTGAAGTAAAGCCCCCTGACAACAGCGCTACGGATGATATAGGTGGTATTGCTGCCACTCTGGGAGATGAGACCGATAGGCCCCACTTCGGTGGGATAATTGACGCAGAAGCTTATCCCTGATTTCGGGCAGTAGATACCCATGCAATTGGGGCCGAGGATGCGGATACCATAGCGGCGAGCCTTTTCCACCAGTCTCCCCTGTAGCTCAACGAGTTCCGGCTCGCCGGTCTCGGCGAACCCTGCGGTGTAGAGCTGCAATACCCTGGTTCCCACCTCACGGCACTCTTCGAGGAGGCCGGGAGTCTCTTGTGCTGGGACACAGGATACCACGTGGTCTACCGGGCCAGGGACATCCCTCAAGCTGCGGTAAACCGGGAGCCCCAGGACCTCACCACCCTTGGGGTTTATGGCGTAGATTTTGCCCGGGTACCCCATCTTGAGCAGGGGGTCAATGTAGAACTCATTGATGAACCACCGCAGAGAATTCGTGGAGGCGCCAGCCAGTGCTATGGATCGCGGATGAAAAACATACTCCAGGGGGTGCTGTGGTCTTCCAATGTCTCTTGATGTCGGGCCGGTCATTCCTCCAGCCCCTGAAGATTACGCGATTGTCGGGGTGCAGTGTGTTGGTTAGGATTTAGCATCTGATCCTTGGAGATTGTTGAAAGGCCATTTCTTTTCTCGCCAGTTTCCTTGCATTAAATGATAGCTAGGTTGCCCCTGCCTTGTCAAACGCACGACGTGCACGTGGCATCATATGGGGCGCAACCCGTAACAGTGCCTGGTTGCAGAAATGAGAGTCACCTCGCTTCATGAAGTGAAGCCCTTCTCCACCTACAGCAGATCAGGGTGACAGCGTCCATATGTCATTCTGAGCGGAGTGAAGAATCTCGATTGTTACGCGGAACTACGCAACCAGGTACTACAAGGATGCGCCCCTTCATTGCTCCACAAGCTCGCCAGCCATAGCCTGGCGTATTCTTCAATAGCAGGCTACATAACCACCTGGCGCAGGGTGGCCGATGTGCTGGGTTTGAAGTTGCCATCGCCGCTATAGACTGCTCTTATGTAATGAGTACCTTTCTTCAATGTCGAGGTAGTAAAGATGGCGATCCCACCGCTCAAATCGGCTGTGCCGAGTATCGTCGTACCTTTCTTGAAGGTCACTGTTCCTGTGGGGGTGCCTGAGCCTGGAGCGGGAACAGTAACCGCGGCAGTAAAGGTGACCGGGTTGCCGTACATTGACGGGTTAGACGAAGAAACCACTAATGTTTTGGTATTGGCCTTTCTTACCACCCGCCACAGGGTCTTGCTGCTGCTGGTGAAGTTGTCGTCCCCGCTATAGACCGCCGTAATCGAATGCCTGCCAGCCACAAGCTCTAATGTGGTATAAGTTGCTGTGCCGGAAACCAGGGTCACCGGGCTACCCAGAGGTGTGCTGCCGTCCATGAACTGCACCGTGCCGGTAGGTGTGCCTTTCGTGCTCGTGACGGTGGCTGTAAAGGTCACGGCCTGACCGTATACCGGCGAGTTAGGCGACGATCTCAGATACATCGAGGGCTTGGCCTTTTGCACTACCTGAAGCAGTGTTGCAGAGGCACTGGGAAGAAAGTCATCATCGCCGCGATAGATGGCAGTAATGGTATGAGTGCCTGCATTCAGTTGGGAAATCTTGAAGGTAGCCCTTCCATACGCGTTCAATGTCTTACTCCCCAGCAGAGTCGTTCCATCCCAGAACTCGACAGTACTGCCTGGCTGGCCTTGTCCGGGTACCACAGCAGGTTTTACAGCAACACTCAGAGTCACCGTCTGTCCGAAGGTCGAGGGATTGCGGGACGAAACCAGAGACATCGAGGTGGCCATGCGCACCTTCAGTGTCCCGTTGACGTAGGTGATGGTGTAGTTGTTCAGGCCAGTGCCCACCGCTGCACTCGGCACGATGCTATAAGTACCTGCCGCAGCAGAGGCTGCCGCACCAGCACTGGTCAGACTGACACTGGTGACTGTGTCACCACTTACCAGGCCGCTCGTGGTAAACTCTGTCCCGGCAAAGGTCTTTGCCTCACCATAAGCCTTGCTGGCGTCATCGGCGGTGATCGTCAGAGCCTTCGGGGTGATGCTGGCAGTGGTAGCAGCAGTCGTGTTGTGAGTGTAGTTCGCTGCATCTGCGCCAGCGACTGCGATCCCAGTCACGCTGACAGGCTTGCCCGCGCCCACGTTCTTGTTGTCGAAGGTCGCACTGCCGTAGGCGAGGGTGAGCACATCGCCTGCTACCCGGTTGTCCGACAGCGTCACTGTGGCACCGGTGGTCCCATCATAGACCTTGTTCACACCTGTGGCACTCACTGTGAGTGCCCTGGCCGTGATGACGCCGGTGTGGTTGGTCAAATAGGTCACGCTATAGTTGTTGCCACTATTGCCATCGCTCACTGAGCCAGCCGGGATCAGCGTCTTGCCCGTCCCCACGTTCTTGTTGTTGAAGGTCTGCGTCCAGGTGGCTGTGTCGCCGCTGGCCAGACTGCCCGCAGTTATCGCCGGCACCCCAGCCGAGCTGGTTGTGCCGTCATACACCTTGCTGTCCGTTGCCGCCGTCACCGTGATGGACCTCGCCGTGATATTCGCCGCGGTCGTTGGCTGCGTCAAAGTGTAGTTGCCCGCATCGTCTCCGCTGATGGTTAGGCCGGATACCGTCACCGTCTTGCCCGTGCCCACGTGCTTGTTGGCAAAAGCTCCCACCGCACCAGCAGTGCTCAGCGTGACATCATCACCACCCACCACCCCCACCAGCGTCGCGCCGCCAGTATTGAGCGTGGCATTGGTGTTGCCATCGTATACCTTGCTGTTAGCAGTGATGCCTGTTACCGTCAGAGCCTTGGGGATGATGCTGGCGGTGGCGGCAGCAGTCGCGTTGTGAGTGTAGTTCGCTGCATCTGCGCCAGTGACCGCAATCCCCGTCACGCTGACAGGCTTGCCCGCGCCCACGTTCTTGTTGTCGAAGGTCGCACTGCCGTAGCTGAGAATAAGCACATCGCCTGGTACCCGGTTGTCCGACAGCGTCACTGTGGCACCGGTGGTCCCATCATAGACCTTGTTCACACCTGTGGCACTCACCGTGAGTGCCCTGGCCGTGATGACACCGGTCGTGTCAGGCACAAAGGTGACGCTGTAGTTGTTGCCACTATTGCCATCGCTCACTGAGCCGGCCGGGGTCAGCGTCTTCCCCGTCCCCACGTTCTTGTTGTTGAAGGTCTGCGTCCAGGTGGCTGTGTCGCCGCTGGCCAGACTGCCCGCAGTGATCGTCGGCACCCCAGCCGAGCTCGTTGTGCCATCATACACCTTGGTGTCCGTTACGGCCGT
>VGOE01000080.1 GCA_016876035.1 Chloroflexota bacterium | reverse complement strand
CTGGCTTGTGTCCAAACCTGCCTCAGCGATCAATAAAACCGACAACGCCTTGCGAAGCTCCGTTACTGTAGTCGCTTTGTCCCTGAGTTCACATGCTCTTGTTACTTCCTCATCCGAAAACCGGGCTGTTCTTGCCATGGAATCACCTCCATGGCAATATTATATATTAACTGTCATCTTGAATGCAATACAGAATAACACTCGCTCCGAATCTCGGCTTGTTTGTGGATTATAGATCACCACGAACCCATTTGTCAATAGGGCAACGCAGAACCCGCGCCAACCACCTGCGTGTCAAATCCTTTAAGAAGGTAACCGAAGGGTGGAGATCGTTTATCAACGCCTCCGTGTCATTCTGAGCGAAGCGAAGCATCACCCATGCTGGTTCACACCAGCGCCACAAGGTAATGAAAATGACAAGGCAAACTGCCGTCACAGGGTTCCTGGATTCCCGCTTCCGCGGGAATCCGTCATGCCCATTTACATGGGCACCACGAAGTAGGAAAATGGCTGTGCGCTGGCAATGGAAGGAGTTCGTCTTGCCATTGGTGCCGCGAGCCTGAGCGCCTATTTTCGGAAGAATGACAGTCTGGAAGGTAGCCTCTCTAGTGCTTCGTAACATGAGACCCTTCGCTACCCCTTCCCTTTCACTTCGTGAAGGATCAGGGCTTCGGCTCAGGGTGACAGCGTCCATAGGTGTCATTCTGATCCGCCCGCCTGAGGCGGGAGAAGGGTCTCTAGATCACTGATGTAACGCGAATTATGACAACTAAGCACCTGTTGACATTTTTCTGATCTAATGATATATTCCCAAACTAAGGCTAGCCAAAAGGGCAACGGTGTCGGCTGGCTACAAGCTGAGGTCGGAACCCATATACCTTGATAGCCGACCCAGGCAAACCAGGATAGCAATGAGAATACTTATCTGGGTAGTATGCGGCTTTCTGGGCCTTATGGTCCTCCTCCTGGCACTGATCTATTTCCTGCCCGGGTGGGATCTGTACACCGTCAAGAGCAACAGCATGAAGCCGGCTTTTGCCGCCCACGACATGATCATCACCCGCCCCGTGCCCAGCCAGGTGAAGCCGGGTAACGTCATCGCCTTCCGGCAGGGCGGCAAGCTGATCACCCACCGGGTTGTCTCCGTGAATGGCGACTCCATCATCACCAAGGGTGACGCCAACGCCAGCCCCGACCCCCAGCCAATTTCCCGCTCCCAAATAAAGGGGGTCTACTTTCTCAAGATTCCCTATCTAGGTCATCTGACCTCGTTCATGGGCACCAAGACCGGCTGGTTTCTGCTTATCCTGCTGCCCGCCGCCGTAGTGGTGGGGCTTTTGGTGAGAGGCATAATCAAGGAGGCCATGAAGGACGACAAGTCCAACAAGAAGCCTGTTCCGCCGTCCCAGTAGACGGTCGAGAACCATATTCTGGGATAAAGGAGGTGATGAGTATAGATTTCGGAAATACAGGAAAGAAACAGTGAGCCTGGTCCCTCGCCTGTTTAACCCGACCACGGCGAAAGCAAGCAGTGTTTCAGAGGAGGCTTACTAACAGAGCTGCCCGTGCCATTCCGGCGGAAGCCGGAATCCAGGAACCCTACGAGGGCAGCCTGCCTCATCATTTTCATTCCTTGTGGTGCTGGTTGCAAGTCAGCAGGGGTGATTCTGAGGAGTCCGCGTGAAGCGGACGACGAAGAATCCCGGAGATTCTTTGCTTCGCTCAGTCTGACACGAAGGCGTTGATAGACGATCTTTTATGATACCAGCTTGACAGGCAGTCTCTAAGGCACTCCGTCTCTTTGGCTAAGACCCTTCGCCCTTTGCTCTTCCAGGCGGTTAGCTGTGCCACACTGGCGGGCATACTCATGCAGGTAGATGCCGATCGCCAGCGGCCCGAGAGCAGCGCCTCTCCCTTTCCACAGGCTTTTCAGCACGAACCGTGTCCTGTCCATGTCTTTGCTCAGAAGGCTTGCCAGCGCCGGAAGCAACATCTTTCTCTTGGCGGGCCAATGCTTCAAGACCCCTCCACAGGCCAATACCTCTTCGAGCCGTTGGTATAATACTTTGTAGGAATAGATCTCCTCAAGTATCTGCTGGCGCCCCTGCTCCAACGCCCTGGCGTCCATCTTCGGTCGGAAGCAGATGGACTCACCGTTGTACTTCCACCAGTCTTTGTGCAGAATCCTTCCTTCCTTTTCCAGCCGCTCAAATAGCGCCGTGCCTGGGGCAGGGGTGAGAATGTTTATCATGGCCACGGGCAAACGGGCATCCTTAATGAAATCGGCCGTGTTCTGAAAGATTTCGTCGCCGTCCGCATCATTCCCTAAAATGAAAGAGCCGGCCACCATTATGCCGTGGGAATTGACCCGCTTCACCACTTCAATGTACTCATCAACCTTGTTCACCCCACCCTTGTTCATTGAATTCAGGGTAGCCTGTGCTACCGACTCGAAACCGACGAAGACTGCTTCGCAGCCGCTCTGGCGCATCAGTTCCAGCGTTTCATCGTCTTTCAACCTGTTCACTGAGGCTTGACACCACCATCTTATCCTGTACGGCTTGAGAAGCTTCAGAAGCTCTTTTGAATAACTCGGAATGCTGAGCAGGTTGTCATCGGCAAAGAGTATTGTTTTGTGTCTATCGATTTCCAGCAAGGCTTCTACCTCTAGGGCCACCCTCTCTAGAGGCTTGTAGCGGTATTGCCTCCCATTGAACGCTGTTACGGAGCAGAAGTCGCAGTCATAAGGACAACCCCTGCCTACCTGCATCGTATGCAGCCAGTACCGGTTACACTTCAACAGTTCCCATCTTGGAATCGGTGAATTTTCTAGATCAGGAAAACCAGAGGCCCGATAGATTCTCTGCAATCTACCTTCCGAAAGGTCTTTCACCGCCAGTGGCCAGGTCTCTTCTGCCTCACCTATCACCACGCTGTCGGCGTGCTGTAGCGCCTCCTCAGGCAGCACGGAGGCATGAATGCCGCCGAGGATCACCTTCGCTCCCCTGGATCTCATTTCATCGGCGATCCCATAAGCGCGCGGGGCCAGGAAGGTCATGAAGCTTATGCCCACCATGTCTACCTTCTCATTGAAATCGATGGGTTCTACGTTTTCGTCAGTGAGCGCAACCTCCACCCCCGGAGGCGTTAGCGCCGCCAGCGTAGGCAGGGCCAGGGGAGCTAACAAAGCGACTCGCCTCTTAAGCTGGTTCCTTGCCAGGCTTTCGAATCCCCAAAAAATTTGCCCCCACTCCCCCTTCCTTCCCGGCGATATGATCTTGACGCGCATGATAACAGTTTACACCCACAGCAATTCCCTTAGGAAGTCACCACTATAGTAGCCCTGTGCCTGGCAGCTTGGCCTCGGATACCTTCATCCTGTAGGCTCAGCAGGAGAAGCGAACTCGAAAAAGCTGTACTCGCTGGAGTCAGGCGGTATCTTCGTGACAATTGACCTCCTCAGCAGCAAATGCTAGCATGGGCCATATCGCTACCAGTGCCTTGTAACATGAGACCCTTCGCTACCCCTTCCCTTTCACTTGGTGAAGGATCAGGGCTTCGGCTCAGGGTGACAGCGTCCATAGGTGTCATTCTGATCCGCCCGCCTGAGGCGGGAGAAGGATCTCGGTTGTTACGCAGAACTAGAAGGAGGATGGTATGGCTTATAAGACCCTGGAGTTCGAATGCCGTGACCATATTGGCTGGCTGACTTTCAACCGCCCCGACCGGCTGAACGCCTTGTCTCTGGAGATGGCCGGGGAGTTGCGTCATTTTTTCGCTAGCCTGGAGGAACATCTGGATGCGCGGGTGGTCATTATCAGAGGCGCGGGACGCGCCTTCTGCGCTGGTTTTGATGTCTCAGGCCTTTCCAGCGGGATGGCCAAGATTGACTCAGGGACGACAATGCCCACTGGCGTCGTGACCCACGGCCACATGGTGCAGCGTTTGATGAATGATGTGGTAATCAAGATGCGTCAAGCGCCACAGCCCCTCATTGGCGCCATTCGAGGGGCGGCTGTGGGAGGCGGTTTTACTCTGGCTATGGGCTGCGATGTGCGCCTGGCCGGTGAAACAGCCCGCTTCAATGCAGTCAACATTCGAATTGGGTACACGGGAGCCGACATGGGGTCATCCTATTTTCTGCCCCGGCTGATTGGTCTATCACGGGCGGCAGAGTACATGTACACCGGTCGGGTCATGGATGCTACCACTGCCGAGCGCATTGGCTTCGTATCTCGGGTAGTGCCTGACGACGAGCTGGACCAGGCTGCCAGGGTACTCGCTCAGGAGATGCTTCAGGCAACGCCTCTAGCACTGAGGCTGACAAAGGAGTTGCTCAACATCAATGTTGACGCCCCCAGTCTCATGGCGGCCGTCCAAATGGAGGCGGGCAGCCAGCTTCTCTGCGGTATGAGTGAAGATGCGCAGGAAGCGATTAAGGCAGCCTACTTCGAGAAACGCTCGCCGTTATATCAGGATCGCTAGATTCAAAGGCGTGCTCTATAAGTCTGACGGTCGGGTTGGGAAACCCGACCGTCACACGCTGCTGACTGACAGCTAACATTCCCCCGGCTTTGGACCTGTTACTAGTGGTCTCAAAATAAAATGGTCTCATTCTAACGCGAGCTGAAGCAAAGCAGTGTATCAGACTATTATGACACCACTAGTAAGCAAAATGTCCAAAGCTAGTTACGAACAAAAAGTTAAGCAAAAAGTCGAAAAACTGTTGAGCAAATCACTGGCGGGAGCGAATGGGGGTCGAACCCACCATGGATGCCGCAGGGCACCCATCAACGGATTTGAAGTCCGCAGAGCTCACCGGAGCTCACTCGCTCCCGCATAACGCGGGTGTTCATCAAACACCCGCCATTCGGCAGACTGGGATTCTTCTCCTTCCTCGGTGGAAGGATCAGAATGACACGGGCAGACAGCCCTCCACAGCTAGCCTTGGCCTGTCCTCGCAGCGGGACGCTCTTTGCGGGCCAGCCTTGATAATAGTATACCAACCTCATAAAGCAAAATGATAGGAATGGCCACTACGGTCTGGTTTATCGGGTCTACCGTAGGGGTGAGAAAGCCAGCCAGGATAAAGGCAGCCACAATGGCAAACTTCCTCTGTCTGGAAAGCCACTGAGGGCTGACGACGCCGATCTTGGTCAGGAAGAACATCAACACAGGCAATTCGAATATCAGGCCCATGGCAAAAAGGAATTTGGTGATCACCGAAATGTAGTCGCCTATGGAGATAAAGGGAGACGGGCCTTCATACCAGGGGAAGTGGAGCAGAAATCCGAGGGCCGGAGGCAGGAAGACATAATAGCCGAAGGCCGCCCCAGCCAGGAAGCAGAGTATCACCGTTGGCATCAGGAGGTAGAGGTATCTCCTCTCATTGCGGGTCAGGGCGGGGTGGATGAACATCACCAGCTCATAGAGAAGGAAAGGCAGAGCGAGAACTACTCCAGCGTACAAACATACTTTGAAATAGGTAGTCACCATCTCGATGACGCGGGTGTATACCAGAGGCACGTCTTCTGGTTTTCGGCTGACAAAGAAATCGAAGATATGCCTGGCAAAGATCAGGGAAAGTGTAGTGGTGATAGCGATGACAATAAGCGACCTGATGAGACGTCGCCGTATCTCTTCGAGATGCCCCTTGAGAGTAAGAACCTTATCTTTGTTTTGCTTCACTCCCGTGGCACCTGTGGCAGAGCATCTCTACGACCTCTCCTCGCCCTCACCCGTCGCACCCTCCCTTCTCCCCGCCTCTCCCCCCACCGCCTCCCCAGCCCCCTGCTTCGGCTCCTGCGGCGATCCGGCCTCCGGCTCAAGAGCCGTGGTTATCTCCCTGGCGACATCTTGCATCCCCCGCCGCACCTCCCCGATCCCCCCGGTCGGACCCGCGTCACCCTTGAGGGCTGCGTCTAAGTCTTTCCCCGCATCCTTTATCTCCTTGGCTATCTCTCCTGTCACCTCTCTCAAATCCCCCACCAGCCCACCCCCAGGCCCTGCGGCGCTCTTCGTCTCCTTGCCGGCGTCCTTCACCTCGTCTGCCATCCCTTGAAAGTCCTTGCTCAGCTCTGTGGTCGCCTCTTTCAGCTTGCGGAGGCCTTTCCCTATAGCGGCAGCGATCTGCGGCAGTCTACCCGGGCCGAACACTATAAGGGCAATGATCAGGATCAGCAATATCTCGAGAGGACCTACATCCAGGAAACTCATTTTGCCTCGCTGAGATGGTTTATCATCATATTCGTGTCATTCCAAACGAAGCGAAGAATCTCTCAGATTCTTCGTTGTCCTTCTGCGAAGGATCAGGTTGCCATCAATAAACGATTGCCTTGTTGCCCCTACCCACTCACTGCCCAGGGAAAAAGGCTCTCGGGTTTCGGGGTTTCCTTGATAAAGTTAAGGCTGGAGAGGACAGGTCTATCGGCCTTCTGCCCTTCCTCAAAATCCAGGATTGGTAGTGGCGTATCTCTCTTGTCTCTGGGCCGGCTTCTAGCCGTGGCCTTGCATCTTCGCCCCGCATCTCATGCAGAACTTGGCGTTCTGGGGCATCTTCTCACCGCAGTTGGGGCAGGCCTTCTCCGTTGCAGGCTCGGCCTCTAGCTGAGCGACGGCCTTGTTGCCTTTGGCCTCGGTTGTCGTTACCTGGGGCACGTCATCGTCTTTTCGATCTCTTTCGCGGCGGAACTCGCGGATGCTCTTCCCCAGCGCGCCACCAACGTTGGCCAGCTTACCCACTCCGAACACCAGGATAACCGCTAGTACGATGAGGGTGATCTCCAGCGGCCCAAGAGAGTATAGCCTGTGCCCGCCTTCTACAGGAGTCCTGCAGAAGGACTGCATCCTTTGAAAGCACTTGCGAAGCATACTTCACCTCCCCGTTGCCTTCAGTGCCATAGTTTTTGGCTTTTCACCATTTTACTCCAAAGGGGACACCCTTTGTCCAATTGTCCACCGCACATGCCTTCTGGATTCCTGTCCGTCCCGGGGCGGACAGGAATGGCACGGGTAGGTGGGAGATTACACCCGCCACCCTGGGATTGCTTGGCTCGCCTGGGGGGCTCCGGCAATGACAACCGAAGAGAAAGCCCGGGGATCGTAGGCGGGTTTCCTGACCCGAATGTGGCTGGTTCGATTCGCGATCTTGCACAGGGGAGTGAGCAACTGGTAAAATGGGTGAGGTCACAAAGGATTCTCTTCTCTGGCGCATTCGTCTAGGGGTTAAGGACACCTCCCTCTCAAGGAGGAGATCACCGGTTCGAATCCGGTATGCGCTACCATAACCCCTCCGGGAGCCCCGTCTTGTAGCGATACAGATTGAGGAAAGCCGAAACCCATTTCCTCTTTGGTGCCAGTTTTGCCAGGTTACAAAAATCCGTCATTGTGGGCGACGTTTGACAAAGGACGTCACCAGCAGATAAGAGCCGAGGCCTAACCCGACAACCCCCACAACGATGGGCCCTATGGCACCGTGCACGGCGCCGACGGCAACCACAATAACACCCGCCCCAAGCAGCAGAGCGCCAAAAACCTTGGTCAGACAAGCGACGTAATCATCCATCCGAATACTACCAGAACGCAAGAAAAAGCTGGCCCTCTCTAGAGAGGGCCAGCTTCAATCATACTGCCCGAAACTGTCTTCGGACCGCCTTCAGCAGGCTATGCTACCCTAGCGCCCCCGTCCTTCCGTGACCAGCTTCCGGCGCACCAGCCAGGTTAAGGTGCCGCAGAACAGCACTGCCATGGCCGCAATGCCCCAGGAGGAAATCCCTGGAACATTCCTGTAGGGTAATATCATGGTTTTTTCAACAGTCTCATTGTTGGTCGGGTTGGGGTCATACTGGTCGCCCGTCACTTTGGCTGTGTTGACGATTGTCGTGTTAGGTGCAGCGGAGGATTTCACTGTCAAGGTGATGGGCAGTTGCGCACTGCTGCCTGCGCTCAGGTTGCCCACGTTCCAGGTGACTACTCCACCGAGTTCGCTGGCGCTCCCTTGACTGGGTGCGCCCAGGGTGATAGTGGAGATAGCCGCCGCAGGTAGAGTGTCAGTGACCACTACATTGGTAGCATCCGAAGGCCCGTTGTTGGTCACCGTCAAAGTGTACTGCATTACGGCGCCGGGGACTACCGGGTCAGGAATGCCGGACTTGCTGATGGCCAGATCAGAGGCAGCCCACCACTCCTTAGTTACCCGTGCCGAAACCAGAGGAGCCCCCGCTTCGTCAATTGCGGTTGCCTGGATAGTGTCTGTGCCCACACCGCCATCCCCCGTATAGGTGAAACTGGCCTCTCCGTTGACATCGGTGGTGCTGCTACCGCTATCGCCGGCATTGGGGCCGGCAGTAACCAGGAAGTTAATCTGGACGTCTGGTTGTGGAACACCAGCCAGCTTATAAGTGGCAGTAACGGTGTGGGTGGTACCGGTCGGGTTTGTATCAAAGGGAGGAGTCAGTGACAACGCTGGTGGGGCTGCTTTTTCCAGGGTAAGCATCGCCCAGGCAGCGGAGAGTGTTGGATACCACCAATAGTCACTTGGCCAACTGCCATCCGCGTTCTGGGTGGTCACAATCATGGTGGACATCTCATCATACCAGTCTGTTTCTGGCACAGTATCGCCGTCAACATCGATAAGCGTTATGCCCAGAGCCTGGAAGCCCTTCATGACACAAAAACAGGCTTGGTAGTGGTTCCGCCACCCCGGGTCGATATTGGCGTCATTCCAATGCCGGGCAATATAGGCCACCGCCCTCTGGACTCTGGGTGTGGCCTGTGTGTCGCCAACCAGCGCCATCTGCGCCAGCAGGTTGCCTGTCTTGAGGATGTTCACCCAGCTATTTGGATCCCAATAACCAGAACCACCATCGTCAGTGCCCCCGCTTGTGTTCTGAATGTAGTTTATCCAGTTGTTGAGTTCAGTGAGAACCCAACCGGGAATAGTGAGACCGAACCCCCATGGCGCCGGGGCTTCAGCATAAGCCAGACCCAGCGAGACGTATCCTGAAACCGAGTTGTCGCCGTAAGGACCATAATTTGGCGTATAGGTCCAGCCACCCGAACCCTCGTTCTGAGCGAAGGCGAGATAGTCAAGCATATCCTGGGCTACCCAAATCCGTGGATTGATAAGGGAACCTGAAGCTATGCAGATTCACTTTTATACCAACCTTCCGGGTGGTTGAAAAGGGTAATACTTTGTAATACCATACCCTTATGGCGAAAGTAGTAGTAACGT
>VGOE01000079.1 GCA_016876035.1 Chloroflexota bacterium | reverse complement strand
GCAGACTTTGTCCATTCGCAACATTCCTTTCCTCCGGTACCCACTGGTTTCCCAGTAGACTACCGGACTCCACGGAGTGGCTCAATTTCCGAGCGGCGAATGGCTCACTTTCTGAGCGGCGCGTCCACCATGCCCGGCAAGGGCTTAGAGAACCTTAAAAAGGCGGCCAAAACCTGGTTATAGAAGGGGATATTTGCCCTTCAGTACCGATATTGTGTTCCGGTGAGCTGACTTATGCTGTTGTTAAGGTGCGAAATCCTCAAATTAAGGAGTCAAACAATGGAAACCTGGCCAAAAGATTAATTTCTCAGTTTTGAAAACCTCCAAAACATACCAGGGTAAGATCACTCACCAATTTCTAAACAGCCTCGCGTTTCACCGAGGATGGCGATGATCCTACCTGCCGAGCTACTTTCCGAATCCCCAGACCTTTCTCCAACAGGGTTCCCGCTCTTTGTCTTCGAGCTTCCAGTGCTGCTGCACTTCCCTTTGGTCTCATGTCTCATAGTATACTCCTGTTCCATTAGAAAGGCAAGCATCAATAAGCAGCGGTGGGGTAAATTCAGCCACAGAAACTTCCTGAATGCGTCACGATGTGATCTTCTGTAGCCTTGTCACACTTACATTTCCGGCCAGGTTTTCGTGGATCCCGTGATCCCTCGAGACGCCATCGCCATGGCGAAGGTCTCACTGCTCCGGTTATCCCAGGAGCGTCTGCTGTTTGTAGCCCAGTGCCAGCCCATCCACCAGCTTCTTCACTGCCTGGGGCTGGTCACCGATAGGCCTGAAATCGGAGACGATTTTGAAGGATGGCATAAAGGAACCTCTTACTTAATTTTAGGACATAAAGGGCCATTGAGGAAGCGGTTATGACGATACCAGGAGCCTGTATGAGTAGTATCTACCGTAGCTTTGAAAATTGACGGATTCTGGATCACTGAATACCATTGTAGAACATAGAGTTGCATGATTATTTCTTTGTCTCATGGGGTTCGGCGCTGGTTTCCGTACGGGTGCGGGATGAACACTGGTGATACTTCGAGACTCAGTGCCGCACCTTGACCAGATAGATATAGGTCTCATCATCAGGATCGTCTCGGTGATATCCGGAGAAGGCAATCTTAGTCCCGTCAGGTGACCAGCTAGGGTTTGACTTAACGATCGAGCTTTTGGTCAACCTGGTCACATTGCTGCCATCAGCATTCATTATGTAGATATTCCGCCGGCCGTCGCGATTGGATATGAAGGCGATCTGCGTTCCATCCGGTGACCAGGCAGGGTACCCTTCGCCGGCGTCTGTGGTTTCGGTCAACCTGGTCGGGTTGCTTCCATCAGCGTTCATCACATAGATTTCCCAGTTGCCATCCCGCCGTGACACAAAAGCGATCTTGCTGCCGTCAGGGGACCAGGCAGGTAAATAGTCGTCCACTCCTTCGGGACTCAGCCTGGTTTCATTGCTCCCATCGATATCCACCACGTATATGCCGCTTCCCGCGATCTGCCAGGTAAAGGCGATTTCGCTACCGTCAGGCGACCAGGACGGAGCGGAAGTCCGTTCCATTGGACTTGGCTCACCCCAGACCTTTGTAGGATTGGTCCCATCCACCCCCAGTGTGAATATACATGACGCGACCGCATATACAATTCTTTTCCCATCGGGCGACCACGCGTTGTTGCCGAACTTGAGTGGCTCGGCAGTATCAGGTATGGGCAATACCGCCGTGCGATGGCTGCCATCAGGGTCCATCATGTAGATTCCCCTCTGGTAAAACAAAATCTTGCTACCGTCAGGCGACCATGAAGGCCCGTAGCCGGTCCCAATTCGCTTCCCACCGCCGCCACCACAGGAGGCGGCCAGGATACCAAGAATCAACAGAACTAAGACTATCGCTCGGCTCATTGGCTTACGCAGCATCAGTCGCTGATTCATACTTTGGCAGGCGATAACACGTTTGTCAACCGCTTCCAGAGAGAGATCGTGTATCAGCATATTCGTGTCATTCTGATCCGCCGCAGGCGGAGAAGAATCTCCGGGCTTCTTCGTCGTCCACTGGAGCGGACTCCTCAGAATGACATCACTAAACAACCTCAACGGCGAGAATTCGCCTTACAGGGGTCGTTTTGCCGGTACGCCGGTGCGACGGGGATAGCGATCCGGAGTGGGAGACACTTTCTCAACAATGACCAGGGAGCGCCCCCCCAGCAACTCCAAATCCACCATTCTGACATCTTTCACCCTGCCGCCGAGGATGTCGATCGCTAAGGCGGCCTGCCTCAGTTCCTCCTCGATTGCCCCCTTCTTCTGGGCGATGAAAAAGCCGCCCTGGCGGCAGAAGGCCAGGGTCAGCTCCGCCGTCGTGGAGAGCCTGCTCAGCGCGCGCGATACCACCAGCTCAAACTTCTCTCGATAGTCCGGCTGATGGGCGACTTCCTCAGCCCGCCCGGTGACTACCTCCACATGCTCCAGACCCAGTTTGCCGACAATGTGCTTCAGGAAAGCCGTCTTCTTGGCTACCGAATCCAGAAGCACCAGCCTTATCCTGGGGAGGATAAGCTTCATCGGGATGCCTGGCATCCCTGCCCCCGTACCGACATCCAGAAGAGCGAACTCCCCTTTCGCCCAGGGCATATCCTGCAAAGCTGACACAAGGGTGAGGGAATCCAGAAAGTGTTTGACCTGCACCTCGTCGTAATCGGTGATAGCGGTCAGGTTGATCCTCTTGTTCCACTCCACCAGCTCTTCGTAGTAAAGCTGGAACTGGCGGACTTGCTCTGCGGAGAGGGCAAGCCCCAACTTCTCGGCATCCTGGACAAGCTTCTCCATCATGGTGGCTTCTTACCGGCCTGGTTTCAATCAGAACGAGCAATAATTATAGAAAGGCTGCAACGGGGTTCCCAGGGAAAATGTATCACGCCACCGCTATGGTAGGCGTGGTCAGGACTTTAATAGATAACCTTTTCGGCTTCCAGACGGGCGATCTCTTCGTCAGACATGCCCAGGAGTTCTTTGAAAACGTAGCTGTTGTGTTCTCCCAGTAGGGGTGAACGGGACCGGATCTCGGTCGGGTTGTCAGATAGTCGCCAGGCTGAGTTGGCGATGAAGTCCACGCCAGTGAGGGGGTGCTCTACTTCCAGGTAAGTCCGCCTCTCTTGCAGGTGGGGATCGAAGAACCTGCCCTCGGTGTCCAGGCAGGGTGCGGCTGCCACCCCAAACCTCTGGAGGATCTCCGTGACCTCGTAATAGGTGTGTGCGGCAGTCCATTCGGTGATCAGCCTGTCCAGCTCCTCCTGATTTCTCAGGCGGCTATACTTATCGGCGAACTTCTCGTCTTTCGTCCAGGGCGGATTGCCGATGGCTTCACAGAAGCATTGCCACTCGTCCTCCGTCTTGATGCCGATGGAGACCCATTTGTCATCCCCCTGGCAGCGGTAGTTGTTGTGCGGACACATAGTGGGATAGCAATTCCCCTGAGTCCCCAAAACGTTACCATTCATGGTATACTCCATGACCGCTTCACCAGCGATGCTGATGACCGCCTCCAACTGCGCCATGTCTATAAACTGTCCCTTTCCTGTCCTCTTGCGATAGTAGAGGGCAGCCAGAACAGTGAAGGCACCGTGGAGCGCGCTGTTGACATCAGCATAGGCCTGCTGCAAGCCCAGAACGCGCTCACCGGAGTAGCCCACCATATTGTCAATCCCAGCCAGTCCAGTCAGGGAAGGCCCATAGGTCTGGGCGTCGCGCAGAGGGCCGTAATGCCCGGTAGCGGGCAGAGAGATCATAATAATACCAGGATTCACTTTCACCAGGGACTGATAGTCCAGGCCATGCTCCTTCATTACCTTAGGAGAGAAGTTCTCAATCACGATGTCGCTTATTTTGATCAAGTTCTTGAGCACGGGGATGGCTTGAGGTTGGGCCATATCCAGGGTGACACTCAACTGGTTACGGACACCACTGTGAAACCAGGGGTCCCGGTCTGGGTCCCTGTCCAGATTGTCAGGGCTAAGCCTCATGGAGTCTATGCGGCTCCTGGTCTCCACCTTGATAACCTCGGCTCCCAGATCACCCAGCATGGTGGCCAGGTAGGGGCCAGCAAATACCCAGCCGAAGTTGATTACCCGTAAACCCTGAAGGGGATACTGCTTGGCGGCGCTCAAAGGATTCCCCCCATGCGAAGCTTGGCCAATTCTTCTTTGGCATATCCAAGACGTTGACAGTAGACCTCCTCGTTGTGCTGCCCCAGGAGAGGCGCCGGCCGCTCTATTTTCCAGGCCGTCTCAGAGAGCTTGCCGGGGGCACCGGGGTACTTCAGCTTGCCGGCTGCGGGATGATCCAACTCAACAAAATACTCCCGCACTTTAAGGTGCTCGTCGTTGACCACCTCTTCCATGTTCCTCACCGGGGCGAAGGGGATCCTCTTCTCCAGACAGAGTTGATACGTCTCCCGCTTGGTGTGGGACATGAGCCAGGGTGCTAGCCGGCTGTCCATCTCGTCAGCATATTTCAGGCTTATCTCACGGCGGTCCTGGAACCTGGGGTCGCTGGAGTACCACTCCGGCACCTGCCCATCGCCCATCAACTCCAGGAACTTCTTCCATTGATAGCCCTGGATGGCGATCATGCTCATAAAACCGTCTTTGCAGGGGAGGATAGTGTAAGGATAGACCCCTGGGGTGCGATGCCCCCATCTCATCCTCTTCATCCCGTGCATGATGAAAGACGACTCCTGGTTGCCGGTGTGAAGAGTGGCCCAGACCTGGGCCTCTGAGATATCGATCTGCTGCCCTTTGCCGCTCAATTCCCGAGCGAACAGGGCAGCCATGGCGGCCGTGGCACCGGCTGCGCCACTTTGATAATGTCCCAGACATAGTGGAGGTGTCAAAGGTTCACGGCCTGGCTCTCCGGCACAGACGCTTTGACCACCGAGAGCGCTGGCATTAATGGCATAACCCTTGTAGTCCCTGTAGGGCCCAGTTTGTCCAAAGGCAGTGATAGAGACCATAATCAGTGCCGGGTTCACTTTCTGGAGGTTGGGATAGTCGAGTCCCAGCTTCTCCATGGCGGCCGGTGTGTGGTCTTCTATCAAGATGTCGGTTGTCTTCAGCAGTTCTTTGAAGATCTTTCGGCCGGTGGCTGTGTCCACGTTCAGGGTGATGCCGAGCTTGTTTGAATTAAGGTAGAGGAACAGCCCGCTTTTCTCGGGGTGGGGTATGTGCGCGGGGAAGGGGCCGCGCTGCCTGGATTCATCGCCAACACCAGGCTTCTCTATTTTGATTACCTCAGCACCCAGGTCGGCCAGAAGTTTGCCACAATAAGGCCCAGCAATGAAATCTGCCCATTCCAGCACCTTCAGCCCGCTTAGAGCCTTATCTGTCATACCAGGAGAAGATTATACTCAACACGAACAAGTTCCGCAAATGACGCGTGTGGGGTGAAGCAGGTAAGCAAGTATGGTGAATTGCTCTGGCTTCTGAGTTCGTTCAGAAACATATGAGACGGTAGAGGGGCCAAAGAGAAGAGACCATTCTTCTTGTGCCGCGGGCCGTTTTCTGGTACATTAACTGTGGTTTGGGGCTGTGGCTCAGAGGGAGAGCGTCTGACTGGCAGTCAGAAGGTCGGGGGTTCGAGTCCCCCCAGCTCCACCAAAGGTCATTTTTGCGAAACCGCCCTGCTCCCTCTCTTCGTTTACTTCAGCGAGGTTCAACCGGCAGAATATTTTCCTCGACTTCAAGTCATCTGATGGTAGGATCTTGATTCCGAGCTTAGCAACCAGGTCCTCCCTTTCTTCAAAAGCCGAATCCAGCAGATTTCGATCCCTGAGAGCCTTCAGCTCCTGCCGCAGCAACTCAGCTTCAACGGAGCTAAGGCTCCTGTTCGCCATTTGATTACGAAATCCTCCAATCTCCGCCTCTGCCCCGGCAATGGTCTCCCGGTACTCGTTAAGTTTAGTTTGGACTTCCCCCGGCGTGTAGAAACCCTTCTCCCACCCTTCCTGCACCTTGCCGATGCGCATTTTAGCCTGGCTGATCTTAAATTGCTCCATCCGGATAAGCTTCTCCAGGTCCTCACTCTGGGACAGTTCCGCTGACAGTTGCTGGTCCAGCCAGGCATCATTATTCAGCATGACGCAGATCTCCTCCCAAATCTCATCATCCCAGGTTCCTGGAACAAAACGACTATAGGTGCAAGGGTCTTTCAGCCATGGGCAGTAATGTGCCCGACAATAGTAATAGACCAGGTCGCTGCCTCTCTTCTGCAGAACAGACATCGGCTTGGTGCATTTCGGGCAGAGCATCCGGGTGCGGAACAAAGCCTGAATCCTTCTGCCCTGCTTGCCCCTGCCGCGGCCTCTCTTCCTGAGATTTTCATTGGCCCTTTGCCACTGTTCCTCCGTAATGAGAGGTGGAACGTCGAAAACTACCTTTTCCTTCTCAGGTTTGGGACGGATGAGCGTTTTCTTGATTCCTAACGTGAGATCACCTAATGGCTTCTCAGGGTTCGGGAAGCGGCCATTGGCATTGTATTCCGCCTTTCCTGTGTAACACCTCCGACCAGCTATCTTGATGACAGTCTTGGGAGCCCAGGATGTCCGGTATGGTGGTCGGATCCCGAGTTGATTCAGTTTGCTGGCCACCCAATAGGCAGTGCGACCTTCCTCTGCCAGCCAGAGGAAAATCTGTGTCACCACCCAGGCCGGGCTTCCCCAAGCTGGCTCCCCATCCGGCCCCAGTTCGTCTATTTCCCACCAGGCCCGGAGTACTTTGGCTCTCCCCGTTCGAGCCTCAATGGTCTTTTCGGTACGGTAAACATAGCCGTAGCCTGCCCTGTGGGCAGGAGCTTTGCCAGCTAGAACCCGGGCAATATTCCCCGCCAGCGCGTTATCACGATTGCATTTGACCCTCAAGGCATTGGCCTGGGCCTGGATAAGCCTCGTCGTCTGGCTGGCCCAATCCAGCCCGCCAGGGGCATCCCCGTATACTATCCCCACGCCATAGTAGGCGCACTCCCGCTCGAAGGCCAACTGATGCAGAGGGTCAGCAGACAGACGTCCCTGAAAGGGAATAACAATGCCAGCTATGCGTCTACGTGCTATCAACTCCTTACGTAGCCTGATCATACCCGGGCGATTCAGGTCTTCACTGGACTCAGCATCGTATATCACGTACTCCCTCGGGACGATGCCGCCGTTCTGCTGGGCCAGCCTTGCACAGGTGAGCAAATACTCCCCCAGGCGATCATTTTCCGCTTGCTCCCTTGTTGACTGTCTGGTGTACGCTGCCCACCAATGCCTGAGGTTCAAGTCGCCTCCTGCAACGCCGAAGCCTCCCTCGTAGCCAGCTGCCTTCGCTGCTTCTAGAATGTATCCATCCAATCGTTCTTTGTTCATGACCTCCGTAGCTGTCATCTCTACCTCCTGAATAACCAGCGCCGTACCGTAGCGCCATTTTCTGGGGTAACCGGCGATTCCCCAAATTGCCACTTGCTGATGGCCTCATCGGTCTCCATCTGACCTTCCTTTACTGAGCGCGACCACAGACAGCGTATCTGAAACGCCACTTCGAGCACCTTAGCCAGGCACTTCTCCTGGTCGTCGCCAAAGTACCGCAGAGCAAGATCACGGGTCTTGGCGATCAGGTCATCATCCATCTCGATATCGAACTCTACCATCCCCACGGGAGTATCTCCACAGCCGCCTCAGGCTATCCCGGACCAGCCGTCTGATGGCGATCATGCCCTGCCCCGGCCAGAGCCGGTCAGCTTCAGCCTTGATCTGCTCCATCAGTTCATCCCTGAGGTTGAACTTCAGCTTCGCCATCTCAAGCACCTACATATTCCAAGGCTTCAGGTTGCACTCTCCTGCACGATTTGCCATAACGTTAATGGGCACACGGGAAAGGCGAACTCGCCTGTTTCGTGGCCCGAGGCGGTGAGTGGCTCCGACACTCGCCGCCATCGTCTGTAACCTGCTTATCGCGATGTACCTAAGTCCACCACGAGTTCGATCCCGCAGTGTGGGCAACTGGTGTAGACTGCCCGGCCAGTACCCTCCGGCACAGCCATCACGAAATTTCGGCTACATCGGCAGCAGCAAACGTCCACCGACTGCTGAGATCTTTCTGTGGCTTTAACCAATGCGTAAATGCCAGCCGCAGCTAGGCCAAGGAGCGCAATGGTCCCCAGAAACTTGCCCCAGTCGCCAGTGTCCCCGGTAGCGCCCTCATAGCGCTGCTTGTGCTGCTCCAAGCTTGCCCGTTCCTGGCGAGTAACTGGTATTGGTTTCTGTCGCGGTTCGTCCACAATATGCCTCCAAATTATCTCTCGATTCATCAATTATGTTATCACGCGATGTTCGCCTTGTCAAGTCCCCGACCGTTTTGCTGAGAGCAAGCAGGGAAACGGCCAAGGCTACGCTGGTTCGCCAAGACTAGAGTGGAAGAGGCTGTTTGGCAACCAGCCTTCGAGATTTGGCAATCTCAGGGCAAAAAGGAAGTTAAGCGCAGTGGTTTGAATTGGGGGCGAAGATTGCAGAGAGCGATCGAAGTCAGCCTGACCTTGAAGCTGAGGTAGAACTACACAGCCTCGAAGAAAGAAGTAGTTTCACGTTAAGGATGATAGGCTGGCGGAAAGACTCTGGAGTTGCCTAAGGAGATAGACATAAGCTTACCCAGAGAGTGGACTTGAGTAGGGCGACACATTAAGATGCATCGTGCAACTAGCAACCATAACATGGTAGACTACCAAAAGAAGCAGGAGGCACAGGGCAATGTTTAAGTATCAAAGGATGACCGATAGTGTTAATGTGTTGTCTACGAGAGCTTCACCACCCCCTGATATGACTCAGGCTGAGTTTGATGCCATGTTGCAGGAGGTAGAAAAAGAGAAAGCTCTGCTTCGATTGAGTGACAAGCAAATATTGGCGCTCGATTTAGATGCACTTGATGACTGGGAGCTAGTTGTGGTTGCGGAGCGACTGGAGAGTATGGAACGCCGCGATTTATGGCTTGAGGCGCTAAAGCGAGTCTGCCGCTCATCCGAGCATAATGTCATGATCTGGTACGGTGATGTCTACTCTGACGTTGTCGAGGAGCTACGTGACCAGGGAGATTACAAGCAAGCTATCTTCTATCACCAGCTTGCTATAGAGGAAGATCAAAAACATTGTGATGGCATGAACGCTGCAGTTAATAAACGTGACCTGGGCGACCATAATCCGTGAGTGGTACAGGTCGGGGGGGGTGCGAGAGCAGTTTTGCCACCTCTCGTGCCGCTCTTTGTGTCCAGAGCAAGCCACAGACGACCCGCCGCGGGGTTTTCAT
>VGOE01000078.1 GCA_016876035.1 Chloroflexota bacterium | reverse complement strand
GTACCCAGCACACGATACTTCTCAGTGGCTGCGGTCTGCGCTTTCCGGTAGATGTCCAGAGTCATGGCTTCCAGTTGGGCCATGTCAGCCACCTTCACAGCACCAGTACCACGTATGGCAATGGCCTTGAGGTTCTTGGAACCCATTACCGCCCCCAACCCAGTGCGCCCAGCATGGCGGTAGTTGTCATTGGCGATACTGGCATAGCGAACCAGTTTCTCACCGGCTGGGCCAATGGCTGCCACCTTTACCCGCTCATCGCCAATGCGGCGACGAATTGTATCTATGGTTTCGTAAGTACTCTTGCCAGCCAAATGCTTCGCTGAGCGGACGTGTACTATGTCATTATCAATAAACAGATAGATAAGCTCAGGGGCAGCCCCAGTTGTTACCAAGGCATCGTAGCCAGCCAGTTTCAAGGCCAGCGACCAGAAGCTGGTGGACAGAGCATCGCCTACCAGGCCAGTCAGAGGTGACTTGGCGACGACAGCATGTTTGGCCGAGGTAGGCACCATTGTGCCTGCCAGCCCACTGCTGGCGAAGACCAGCGGATTCTGAGGACTCAGCGGCTCAATGGCTGCTTCAGAATGCTCAAGAAGGAGCCTCACCCCCAGACCAACTCCACCCAGGTAACTCCTCAGGGTTGATTGGGCGAGTTCTACTACCTGAGTCGTGCCCGAGGTCAAATCAACATGCAGATACCTGCCGTTGTAGCCGTACAAAGTCGTTTAACCTCCTAGAAAGACCAGACAGAATAGGCTCTCATATTTCCCTACGATCTACCACCCGCTTGGCCTTGCCATCGCTACGGGCGAGTGTCCTGGGTTCTACTAGCTTTACCCTTGCCGAGATGCCCAGCACGTTTTCCATCTCTCGAGCTACTTCAGATCTCAAGGCGTCCATACTCTTCATTTCGTCGGAGAATACCCTTTCAGAGACCTCTACCCAAACCTCTAGGTCATCCATATGCTTCTGTCTATCCACTATGATCTGGTATTGAGGCTCCACCCCTTCGACTTGCAGGAGTACACTCTCAATCTGGGAGGGGAAAACATTGACTCCACGGATGATAAGCATGTCATCGGATCGGCCCATAATTTTGGCCATGCGCACAAGAGTGCGTCCGCACTTGCAAGACTCCGCATAGAGGGTGGTGATATCCCGTGTGCGAAAACGGATGACCGGTAGCGCCTCTTTGGTCAGGGTAGTGAATACCAACTCCCCCTGTTGCCCATAAGGAAGCGGTTCGCCGCTGGCAGGGTTGATGACCTCGGCGAGGAAATGGTCTTCGAAGATATGCATTCCACAGCGATGCGGACACTCTACTGAGACACCAGGGCCGACTATCTCTGTGAGACCATATATATCAAAGGCCTTTATCCCAAGCTCTCTCTCAATCTCTTCCCGCATCCGCTCAGACCAGGGCTCAGCGCCAAGTACGCCAACTCGAAGATGGGTAGCCCGTATATCTACGCCTATTTCTTTGGCAGTTTCAGCTATCACCAGAGAGTAAGACGGGGTACACGTGATTGCGGTGGTGCCCAGGTCCTGAATGAGCATTATCTGCCTCTTAGTGTTGCCCACTGAGCTGGGAATAACAGCCGCCCCGATGCGCTCTGCCCCGTAATGAAAGCCCAGCCCTCCAGTGAATAGACCATAGCCGTAAGCGTTCTGGACGACATCGCTCTTGTCGAGGCCAGCAGAGGTAAGTACGCGCGCCATTACCTCCGACCACATGTCTATGTCGGCCTCTGTATAGGCTGCCACTGTAGGCTTTCCTGTTGTGCCGCTGGAGGCATGGATGCGCACTATCTTTTCCTTGGGGACAGCTAGTAAGCCAAAGGGATAAGTATCCCGAAAATCGTACTTGGAGGTAAAGGGCAATTTCTTCAGGTCAGACAGGGAGCGGATGCTATCACGGGTGATCCCAGCTTGCTGCAACTTCTGCCGGTAGAAGGGCACTTTCTCGTAGACTTCCTTAACCTTGGTCTGCAGCCGCTCTAGCTGCAACTTTTCCAACTTCGGCCGTGGCATAGTCTCATATTCAGGATCCCAGATCATATGATTGCCATCCTTATCATTTTTTGATCTCCTCCATAACCAACCATAAGAATCTCACACTGCTGGTTGCAAGCCAGCACGAAGGATAGCACCTCAAGCTACAACCCCGCCCAGATAAGCTCTCATCAGGCGATCGTTGCCTAGCAACTCCCCATCGGTACCCTCAGCGACTATGCGTCCTCTTTCCATAACATAGCCCCGGTTGGCTATCCTGAGGGCAGCCATAGCATCCTGTTCGATGAGAAGGATGGTCACCCCCTCCTGACGCAGCCGTACCAGAAGATGCAATAGCTCCCGTGTCAAATTAGGGGCCAGTCCCAAAGAAGGCTCATCCAGCAGCAAGATCTTCGGAGAAGACATTAGCGCTCGCCCAATAGCCAGCATCTGCTGCTCGCCACCACTCAGGCTCCCTGCCCTTTGTTTACTCCTTTCCTTGAGTATAGGGAAAAGTCTATGAACATTCTGCAAACCGTTCTTAACTTGGCTGCGGCGTGCAAACCTGCCCAACGGGCTCAGGAGGTCAAGCCAGGAGCCGATGTTCCGAGAATAACCTCCCAACATCAGATTATCAAGCACCGAAAGGCTCCCAAAGATCTGCCTTCCTTCTGGCACATAGCCCACACCAATCCTTACCACCTCATGAGCGGGCAACCCCGAGAGAGGCTTACCGTCCAAGCTAACTTGGCCACTGGTCAAAGGCATGACGCCGGCTATGGCATTGAGCAGAGTGGTCTTTCCAGCGCCATTAGCGCCGATGAGTGTCACAATCTCCCCGTCGTCCACCTTAAGAGATACTTCTCTCAAAGCTCGTACACGTCCGTAATAGACTGTAGCTCCCTCCACACTGAGCATCAGAGATCACTCTCCCCTAGATAAGCGACTATCACCTTCTCATCACGCTGGATCTGGGAGGCTGTGCCCTCAGCCAACTTTCGGCCCACATCCAGCACAATGACCCACTCAGCCACACGCATCACCATATCCATATCGTGCTCCACCAGCACAATGGTAATCCCCATTTCCTTGATGCGCTGGAGAAGATCGCTCAAGTCCCTCTTCTCCATGGTATTTAGGCCAGCCCCAGGCTCATCAAGGAGCAACAGCTTTGGCTCGCTGGCCAGTGCACGGGCAATAGCTATTAGCTTCTGCTGCCCGTAGGGCATAGACATGGCCTCCTGACGGGCATATTCGCCCAGCCCCACTAGATTGAGACAGCGTGTTGCTTCCAGGGTTATGCTTTCCTCTTCCTTGTGAAAGCGGGGCAGACGAAGGGCAGCATCAACAAATCCGGCACGGGTCCTAGCATGACGACCCGTCATTATATTCTCCAAGACTGTCATGTGAGGGAAAAGAAGGATTTGCTGAAAAGTGCGGGCTATGCCTAGCTCAACCCGCCTTGGTGCGGAAATACCGTTAAGCAACTTGCCTTGAAACCAGATCTCTCCCCCGGTGGGTGCATAGTAGCCGGTGATCAGATTAAACAGCGTAGTCTTACCCGCTCCGTTGGGGCCGATAACAGCTGAGATCTTGTTAGCCTCTATATCTAAGCTTACATCGGCCACAGCTACCACTCCCCCAAACTCCTTGCGCAGGTTTCGCAAACTAAGAATAGAATCTCTCATCTTGCACTCGAAGGGTCTTGTACCTTGGCGCGCCAGTTTTGCCACTTCTCATAAAGGTTCCCTATGCCGGGAATCAAGCCCCGGGACATGAATATCATCACCACCATCAGTATGAGCCCAAAGAGTATGGTATCAAGCTCACCGAATGCTCCCAGGTGCTGGTCGATCATAACCACTGCAGCGGCGCCGAAGACTGCCCCCCAGATATTGGCCAGCCCTCCTATGACTGCCATAAGTACCAGCTTGATGGAGAAAATGAAGTCGAAGGGGCTAGGGGATACATAAGCCAAATAGTGCACATAAAGACTACCAGCTATGGAAGCAAAGACAGCGCTCAAGACAAAAACTTGTATTTTGAACTGAGGGACGTTTATGCCCACCGACTCCGAGGCCGCTTCACTGCCGTGAATGGCGCGTAGGGCACGACCGGAGCGAGAGCGTATGATATTGTGTGAGATGATAAGCATCGCCGCACATACCACCCATACCAGGTAATAGTATCTAAAGTCGGTGTCGAAGGCAAATCCGGCTATCGAGAGTCCAGGCACGCCTGGTAAACCAGAGGGCCCACCGGTATACTGGTCAAGCTCGTTGAACAGGATATAGAAAATTATGCCCAAACCCAGAGTGCCCATCGCCAAGTAGTTGCCTCTCAGACGGAAGATAGGCAAACCTACCAGGTAAGCTATTACTCCTGTGGATATGGCTGCCAGCGGCATTGCCAGCCAGGGAGACCAATCGTTTTTGGCGGTTAGTATGGCAGAGATGAAAGCTCCAGTGCCGTAGAAAGCAGCATGTCCCAGCGATACCTGCCCAGTATAACCCATCAGCAAGCAGAGCCCGATGGTAAGCATGCTGTAGATGGCAATGA
Source organism: Chloroflexota bacterium (assembly GCA_016876035.1). Taxonomy (GTDB): domain Bacteria; phylum Chloroflexota; class Dehalococcoidia; order UBA2247; family RBG-13-53-26; genus VGOE01. The sequence goes on along the minus strand of VGOE01000078.1, from coordinate 4,844 downwards.
CGATCATGAGACTAGTGTAGTAAATGCTGCCACTGAAGGGGAACAGCACCAGTCCCCCTACAAATAAGGCTGCAACTGCGTACTGCCACTTGAATTTTCTGCCCAGCATCACTCGCTCCCCGCAGCGGTCTGCAACCAGCGTGCTCTGATTATTAACACCAGTAGCAATACACCTAAAGCGATAGCATCTTTATAGGCTGAAATCGTAGCACCGCCTAATTGCTCCACGACCCCCAAACCCAGTGCACCGGCCACAATCAAAGGGATGTTAGTAAAGCCACCGATGGCGGCGGCCACAAAGCCCTTGAGCCCCAGTGAAACCCCTATCGTTACTTGAGCAAAAGCCAGGGGTGCTATCAAAATGCCCCCTATGCTACCTAGAGCAGCACTAATCAAGAAACTCAACGTAGACATATTGCTAGCATTTATCCCCATCAAGCTAGCTGCTCTCTTGTTAATGGAGCAGGCCCGCAGTGCCTTGCCTATCATGGTTCGCGACAGGAGGAGATAGAAGCCAATCACTGACACCATTGCAATGCCAATAACCCAAAGGCTCTGATATGTGACAGTTGCTCCCAAGACAGTGAAGGCGCCGTTTCCGGTGAAAGGTGGGATGGGGACGGGGTCTTTGCCGATAAACTCTCCTACCATGCCCCTAATAAAAATTGAGGCTCCTATGGTGATGATAATCAGAGTCACCACAGGAGCATTTCTGGCTGGTCGAATCGCCAACCGTTCTAGGAGAACGCCAGTTAGAGAGACCGCTATGATTGAGATTAAGAATGCAGCGCCGATGGGTATGTTTGTGTTGTCAAGGATCAAATAGGAAATCATGCCGCCCAGCATGACAAATTCACCCTGGGCGAAGTTGATAATGCCTGTGACCGTAAAAGTGATGGCGAAACCCAGGGCAATAAGTGCATACAGGCTGCCCTGAGTAAGGCCCGTAAATAAATACTGGACCAGTTGGTCAGAAGACATTACGGATACCCCCAATCACCACCTGGCCATTGATTATCTCTCAGCCCCAGGTGGTGATTGGGTTACAGACTATTCTACTGTATTGCTGTCCACTTGCCGTCTACGATTTTGACCATGAGGAAAGCGCCAGGACCAAGGCCATTGTGGTCCTCTGGGGACATGTTGAATACCCCGCCTGTGCCGGGGAAGTTCTTTATGTTGTTCTCAAGGTAGTCCCTTATCTTTGCCTTGTTATCGCCTACCGCTTTCATGGCCATTACCACCATCTGGATAGCATCCCAGGCATATCCGGCAAAGGTATTGGGGGTCTTGTTGTAGGCGGCCTGGTAGTCGGTCAGAAGCTGCTGGAGCACTGCCTTCTGCGGATCGCTATCAGATACCGCATCCAGAGCTATGATCTTGCCCGCAGGGAAGATGACCCCATTGGCCGCATCGCCGGCTAAGGTAATGAACTCCTGATTAGCTATGCCGTGGCTGTTGTAAAGGGGAAGGTCTATACCCAGGGTCTTCTTATTCTTAGCGATGACTGCCGGGCCGGGATTGGTTCCCCAGCAGATTATAGCCTGAGCATTGGTGCCCTTTATCTTGGTGAGTTGCGTGGTCATATCGGTGTCTTCTGGACCGTAGCTCTCCTTGGTCACAATGGTAATGCCGTACTTGGGAGCTTCCTGCCCCAAGGCCTCCTCACCGTTCTTGCCAAAGCCAGCGGTGTCGCAGATAGTAGCCACCTTGGTTATGCCCTGCTGCTGTGCGTGGGCGAAGATTTCACCCGCTGCCAACCGATCACTTTGGGGAGTCTTAAATACCCAGTATCTGTCTGCGACAGGCTCCACTATCTTATAGCTAGCGGCGCAGGACACCATAGGAATCTTATTCTTGGTAACAGTGTCTATCAGGGCGATACTCTCACCAGTAGAGGTAGGGCCGACTATAGCGCTGACCTTGTCTTGGGCGATAAGCTTCTTCGCTAGAGTGACGCATGTGGTCTCGTCGCTTGCAGTGTCATAAACGATGATTTTCAGTTTGCGGCCATTGATGCCGCCAGCGTCATTTATCTGCTTCTCCAGCATAATAGCCACATTCTTTTCTGGCACGCCTAAGGGGGCATTGCGGCCGGTTACGGCGAAGAGAGCACCAATCTTGTAGGTCTTCTCACCTTCGTCACCACAACCCAAGGCCGCAAACAGAGGTAATACCAGGACCAACACCATGAGACTGGGGAGCAGAGCTTTTTTAACGATTCGGTTCATACACCCTCCTTTCTTTTGATGCCGTTACGTCGGCTCCCAGTTCGCACACCTGCATTCTGCCCAATCGGACAACACATTGACAGCAACACTGGCCGGCGGCTTTTTCAAAGACGCCATTATTATAATGGGGTCAGACAGGAATTGCAATACCTACAAGACCCGAAACGGCGCAGTGGAAGCAAGACTGCATGATTAGTTTCACTTGGGAGTTCAAGGCAAGGCCCGATGTTCTGCCATGACTTACATCAGATAGACTTGCCCACGGACTTTGCTATCTGCCGGAGTTCATTCATCAGCTTCTCGAATTTTGGGATGGAAAGAGATTGCAGGCCGTCAACAAGAGCTTCTTGGGGATTGACATGGACCTCGATGAGGAGTCCATCAGCACCAGCAGCGACAGCCGCTTTGGCTAACGGGCCCACCAGGTCGTGGTGGCCAGCGGCATGACTGGGATCGACGATAACCGGCAAGTGGCTGAATTTCTTGACCACAGCTATGGAGCTTATGTCCAGAGAAAAGCGCACGCTGTCTTCAAAGCTCCTGATGCCCCGCTCGCAGAGGATTACCTGCTCGTTTCCCTCGGCGAGCAAGTAGTCGGCGGCTGTAAGCCACTCGGCTACAGTCGCCGACAGTCCTCTCTTCAATACTACTGGGCGCTTGCTCTTGCCCAACTTTGTCAGCAGGGGAAAGTTTTGCATATTGCGGGCACCTACTTGAAGGATATCGGCATATTTGGAAATCATATTGACTTGGCTGGGATCTACCACCTCAGTGATGACAGGCAAACCTACTTCCTGCCGCATCTCAGCCAGCAGTTCAAGGCCAGCCTTTCGCAGTCCCTGGAAGCTAAAGGGGGAAGTGCGCGGTTTGAAGGCACCTCCTCTGACGATACTGGCACCCGCTTTCTTTACCCCCCTCGCCGTTTCCATGAGTTGATTGCGATGCTCTACAGCACATGGTCCAGCCATTACGACGACACGCTGTCCCCCTACCTCAACCCCATCAATGGTGACCAATGTATCCTGAGACTTGAATCCCCGCGAGGCCAGTTTATAGGGTTTCATTACGCGCACCACGCTCTCCACCCCAGGAAGAACAGCGAAGATGTCAGTAGACAACTGACCGGTATTGCTTCCCAGGATAGCAATCACGATCTTTTCAGTGCCGTAGTTCAACTGTGTCCCTAGCCCCATATCTCGCGCCCGTTCCACTACGCGTTGGACATCGCCCTTGGCGGCACCCTTCTTCATTTCCACTATCATAGCCAGCCTGCCCTGTGAGTTTTCGAATGAGTTGTTGACTCAACATTCTTCATAGTTATGATCTTGAAATCCTTCATATCCCCTTTCATGCCCGCTTCTTACAAACCGCTGGCGTTGGTAAGCCTCCAATTTTGCTATTGAACATAATATATTTGCCAAGGTAGTGTCAAGAATATCATCCTGTAGCCATCGCCTCCAGATCGGCGAAACCAATGGAGTAGGGGTCAGTCCCTTGAAGGGATAGGATCATGAAGTTGAGTTTTCATCAAGACTGCGTCAAGATTTCGGAACGCGGCTTAGCCAGCCCACACGACCGGCACTGGAGAGTCAAACCCAAGACGGCTCGATCAGGATTACGACACTGATGAGAATGCCCGCATTAGCACTCATCGGTTTGGAAGGTGGATTGACACGGTGGTGAATACCTCCTTCTGCTTCTCATCTTATCAACAGAAGGGATACCATGACTGTTTCCACAACTGTTGATTGTACCTCTCTGGTGTAATACGGTAACCAATAGTCCAACAAAATAAGCTCTTGAGCAGGCACCTGGCTCCTGTGCCGAAGCTAAGTTCGGCGTGCTACAATATCAAGGGGGATTGCGCTCTGATAGTCTCAAAGTCATGTCGGCTTGCCGTCGGGGACAGCCAAAGCCGGTGGAGGGAATCGGGGAATAGCTGAAAGAGGGAGATTGGGCTCGTAAACGATCCTAAGAAGAATAAGTCCATGGAGGAAAAGGAATGGTCAAAGAGATGGTGCTGGCCAAGAGGAAGCCTGGCGTTACGCTAGAGGAGTTCGTCAGACGATACGAGGAGGTGCTGGTGCCACTAATATTGAAGCACGCTCCGGCCATCAGGAAATACGCCCGCAATTATGTCAGAACGAAGCTCACCGTCCCTCCTGGTGTCGAAGAACTGGGGTTCGATTGCATTGCCGAGGTCTGGTATGAAAACATGGCAGGTTTCAAAGCCTTCGCCGAGTTTGCCATGTCCGAGGCTGGCAAGATCATATTTGACACCGAAGCTACTTTCATGGACATCGGCAAGACCATAGTTGTGTTGGTGGACGAGAAAGTGTCCTAGCCACTGTAGGTTACAGAATGGATCTGGGTTTGAAGGGTAAGGTAGCCATCGTGTTCCTGGCTTCGGATCGGGCCAGCTTTATCACCGGCCAAACACTGAGCGTCAACGGAGGGAGGCTTTGGTCCCTATTTCTTCAGCCGTGGCTGAAGCTCTGTCCCTCCAAGCGGTAGGGAACGACCTTCAGAGCCTGTCTCAGAAAGGACTGTGACAAATCATTACCAACAATCGTGCTATCATGTTGCCACAAAAGATGACCTTGGTGCTATCCA
>VGOE01000077.1 GCA_016876035.1 Chloroflexota bacterium | reverse complement strand
TGGGATAGTATTACAGCAGTGATGGAAGGCTGTTGGTGACTGTACAACCCATCGACTGGTGGAAGTATCCTTCGCTCTAGAAGCTGCTCTTGAGAGAGACCTTTATAGCGATGCCATTCAAAGGGCAACCTGTCTGGTGTTACTAGTGGCATACCAATGTCAATGACGATGCGGCTCTTCCCAGAGTCGGAGCATAGCTCAACACAGCTCCCGCCAATCTCATGTGTACCACGGTGAATTGTCAACTTCATTTGACCAAATTGTATCACAAGCTGGTCATCATCATAAGAAAATAGATGGTCATTAAAGGGGCACAAAACGCCCGATTGTTGGCCTTTGCATCCATGCCTTATTGCAAAGGGGAGACAAGGAGCATCCCTTACTTATTTCTGCCCTTATCTAACTTGGCTATCACCTGACCCATGTTAGAGGTATCATATCCACCCAGGCTTTCCACCTCGGCTCTGAAGGACGGCTGTTGCAGGGTGGCCAGCAGCGGCTCAAGCAGAGCGCTTTCATAGTAAGAACGAGGTATGACCAGGTCATATCTCTCCTTCAGCAGAGGAAGGAAATCCAAATCTAAGGCTCTGGCGGCGGCCATGATCCCCAAGCCGACATCGGCAGTGCCGGCGGCGACAGCAAAGGCCACAGCCAGATGAGTGACCTCTATTCGCTCATAGCCCGTGATCTTTGCCGGGTCTAAGCCGAGTTCCTTCAGCTTGAAGTCCAGCAGCACCCTGGTTCCAGCCCCCCTTTGCCGATTGACAAAGCTGACGTCTCGGCGCAGGAGGTCAGTCAAACCGCTGATTCCCTTGGGATTGCCTTTAGCCACGATTAATCCCTGCTGCCGGTATACCAGGTTGACCACCACTACCGCCTGGTCTCCCAGTAAACGTTTGACATAGGGCAGGTTATATCCGCCGCTTTCTTCATCCAGGAGGTGCGAGCCAGCAAGGTGGGCTTCACCCCTTTTCAGCGCCAGAAGCCCTCCCAGGCTGCCCACGTTGGATGAGGACAGGGTCTTTTGCGGGTACTGGCGATGCAGGTGGTTAGCCAGCACATCCAGTGTCAGATCATGGCTGCCAACGGCCACGATGGCATTCTCTATCTCCTCCAGACTGGTCAGAAGCTCAACACACACCTTCTGCCCTTCGTGAATTCCCTCGGAGCCGCGCGCGATGCGTACCAAACCATCAGCACAAACCAGCGACATAGTGGTTCCAGCGCCTCTCTGAAGAGGCGTAGCTACCAGCCTGTCTCCTATCTTGCCTACTTTCACCCTAAGGAATTCGTCCTCACCCATAGGGGAAAATACCTTGCGCGTCATCACCGCCTGAACCTTGGGACGCTCGGGAGGAGCGATGCCCAAAAGCCTGTAAATGAGGGGTCTCACAAACAGCTCCATGGTGAGTGCGGCCGACACCGGATAGCCAGGGGTGCCGATGACGGGCTTCCCCGCCACTGTGCCCAGGACTACCGGGTGACCGGGGCGAATAGCGACCCCATGAACCACCGCCTTCCCCAGGTCTGCCAGGAGCGAAGCGATGTAGTCCCGTCTGCCTGCCGAAGCGCCGGCATTGGTCACCACGATGTCGTGGTCAGCCAGTGCCTGCTGAAGCGCAGTCTTTAGCTGATCGTACTCATCGGGGACAATGGGGAACCGGGTGGCCGCTCCCCCCCACTCCCTCACCAGCCCAGCCAGCATGAGCGAATTGGACTCAACGATATTCCCCGGCTTCAGACTTGCCCCCGGCGGCACCAACTCTGAACCGGTGGGGATAATGGCTACTTTTGGCCTGCGACTGACCGCAACCTTGGCTAGACCGGCTTGGGCTACGGCGCTCAAGTCCCTGCCCCTCAAAGTGTGACCCTGCGGTAGCAGCAGTTCTGAGGTGACGATGTCCTCTCCCATGAGGCGAACATGCTGCCAGGGGGCCACCGGTGACAGGATCTCTATCACCCCTTCTTCGACAGGATGGATGTGCTCTATCATAACTACGGCGTTGCAGCCGGGAGGTAAGGGTTTTCCGGTGTCTACCCACTGGGCTTGCTCACCAATCCTGAGCCGGACGGGCGATGTCTCTGAAGCGCCGTGGCTATCCTCGGCCCTGATAGCCGCCCCATCCATGGCGGCGGCATGATAGTAGGGAGAGGAGATTCTGGCCCAGATAGGTGCGGCGGTCACCCGGCCCAGCGCTTCTTCTAGAGGCACCTGCTCACTGGGCGTGGGGCTGAGGCTTCCTGACTCCTCCAGGGTGGCATAGAACTTGGTTAGAGCCTGGTCCAGGGGGATATCTTCCAGGTAGATACGCCTTTGCTCTTTCACTTCGTTTCCATCCTCAGAGCAGAATTACCAGCACTGTCTCACCGGCTGCCAGCCCGGCTCTATCGAGAGGCACCTGAGCTAGTCCATCTGCCCTTATCAGGTTGAAGAGGACATTGGACTTGCCAAAGACTGGCTCCGCGTAAAGCTGGCCTTCTTTCTCTTCCAGCTTGACGGGAACATAGTCCTCTCTCCCTGGTGCCGAGGGGGTGTTCCTGGTGAGCTTCGCCGTGAGAAACCGTCTTGGTGGCTGCTTGCACCCGCTCATCTTGTAGATGCACGGAGTAACAAATAGCTCGAAGGTTATCATAGCTGAGCCGGGGTTGCCCGGCAAGCCGAAGAAGGGCTTGCCATTGACAACGGCCAGGATGGTAGGTTTGCCGGGTTTGAGAGAGACGCCGTGAACCATGATACCAGGCGGGCCCAGGGAGTTTATGACGTCGGCGGTCATGTCTCGGGTGCTTACAGAGCTGCCGGCCGATATAACCACTATATCGGCCTCCCTCATGCCTCTCTGGGCAGCCGCCGTGAGCGCCTCATGGTTATCTTTGACAATGCCCAGCCGCAAAGGGATGGCACCAGCCTTCGAGGCGAGGCCAGCCAAAGTATAAGCGTTGGTATTTCTTATCTGGCCTGGCTTCGGCTCCTCCTCTGGCGGTACAAGCTCGTCGCCGGTGGAGATAAGGGCAACCTTCACCCTCTGGAATACGGTGATCTTGGTAACACCCAAAGAGAGCAGCCCGCCGATCTCCTGGGGTCGAAGCAGACTCCCGCGGGAGAGTACCCCCTCCCCCCTCGCCACTTCCTCACCAATCTGCAAGACGTTCTCCCCTCTGGCTACGGGGCGGACTACTTCAATAGTGGAGGCATCAACTTCACGGGTGTTCTCTATCATCACCACGGCATCGGCATTCTGCGGCAACATCCCGCCGGTATGAACCAAGGCTGCTTCGGCAGGAGAGAGAGAAATTCCAGCCGGCCTCCCCATCATCACTTCACCTGTTACCTTCAGGTAGGCCGGCAGGCTTTCCGACGCGCCGTAGGTGTCCTCCGCTCGCACGGCATAGCCATCCATGGTGGAGCGGGCAAAGAAAGGCAGGTCGCTGGAGGCTACGATGTCCTCGGCAAGGACACGCCCCAGGGCATCGGCGGTAGCGATAGTCTCCACCCTTGCGACGGGTGAAAGGTGAGGCTCTAGTCTGAGCCACGCCTCTTTGGGGGTGATTACAGTGAATAGTTGCGGCATCCCTAGGAATAGGTTAGCACCAGGAAGAATGGAAAGGCAAACGATGGATGTGCGGTGTGTGCCTATCAGGAGGAGGGCTTTGCATCCTGCTGGCTGGAGCTGTGAGCCTTGTCTTGCTGCTGGCAATCGGCTGACTCAGGGTCCGCCTGGGCGGGAGCCACTTTCTGGGCAGGAGAGCCAGCAGTAACGACCTCGCCTTCCTCTTCTATCTGGTAACGCTTCTGCAAGGGCAGCTCCTTGAGAAATATGGTGGCTATGAAACCCAGTGCCACTGCGACCACACCGATAAGGAAGACGGCAGTGAGGGATATTGCCAGCGCCTCTCTGAGGCCGTGCATTAGTTGCTGCATCATCTCTGCTCCCTGGGGCCCAAACGGCTCGAATGCTTCCTCAAGCTTTGCCATGGCATCAGGGTTTACCAGCGCCTGGGGGTTGCTCGTCAGCTCAGACATGGTGTTGGGGGGAAGCGCCTCTTTCACTGCTTCAGGCACCCGGGCTGGTAGCTCAGAGGCGAAGCGACTCGCCATAACCGAACCGAAGACGGCCAGGCCGAGCGTGGCGCCAATGGAGCGGAAGAACTGTACCGAAGAGGTAGCTATCCCCATAACGCGGTAGGGAACAGCGTTTTGCACGGCAATGGTGAGTAACGGAAGAGCGGTGCCAATCCCTAAACCCACCAGGATTATGTTGAAAATGGCGTGGGTGTGGGGCGTCTCCACGGTCATTTGTGATAGGAGGAAAACCCCTGTTGCCATGATAGCCATCCCGATAAGGCCCTGGATACGGTAGTGACCGCCAAGGCGGGACAAGGCTTGCCCTGACAGCAGGCTGGCTACCGTCATGGCAAGCATCATGGGAACAAGGAAGCTACCGCTGCTGGTGGCGGAGCGGCCAAGGACACCCTGGAAGTACAGGGGGACAAAGACAATGGCACCAAACATCCCAAAACCGGCAATGAACACGATGACCATGGTAAGACTGAAGATGCGGTTGCGGAACAAGGCCAGTGGTATGATGGGTTCGGGGGCACGTGACTCCACTATCACGAAGAGAACGGCCATCACTGCCGCGATGGTCAGCGTGATAATAATCTGCGGCGAGACCCAGTCGTATTCCACACCGGCCCAGGTGAGGCCCAGCATCAGTGTTACCACGGACACGGTTAGTGTCATGAGTCCCAGGATGTCAACCTGATGCTTCCGTGCAGCAGGACGTATATGGGGGAAGTACCGGATGAACAGGAGCATAATGGGGATGCCAAGAGGTATGTTGATATAGAAGATCCAGTGCCAGGAGAGATTATCTGTCAAGAAGCCGCCCAGCGTCGGTCCGATGACCGAGGACAGGCCGAAGACTGCGGTAGTCATTCCCTGGTATTTGCCTCGCTCTGCTGGGGGGAACAGGTCGCCTATAACGATGAAGGCGTTGGCCATCATAATGCCGCCACCTATCCCCTGGATAGCACGAAAGATGATGAGCTGCGTTAGTGTCTGGCTGAGCCCGGAGAGGACAGAGCCCACCAGGAAGATAGCGATCCCAGCGATGTAGAACCCCTTGCGCCCATACATGTCGGTCAGGCGGCCGATGACGGGCATCATGATAGTGGAGGTTACCAGGTAAGCCGTGGTGACCCAGGTGTAGTGGCTGAAGCCTCCCAGATCGGCCATGATACGGGGCATGGCGGTGCTCACCACGGTCTGGTCGAGGGACCCCAGGAACATGGCCATCATCACTCCGGCCAGGGTGATGAAGACCTCTCGCCGTGGCAGGTTGTAGAACCCCTGAGTAGATGTCACCTTATCGTGTCCGGGAAATGCACAGGGTGTTGCTGGCACGTGCCTCGGTGGCCTCTTGTTGGGTTCGTCTATATAAGAACAAGACTCCGATCTCGGAGCAACTTCTCAATCGGAGTCAGGGGTGTAGCTCAAATTCCAACCGAGCCACGGATTCACACTGGAATAACCTATCTAGCAAGAGCACCCTGTACAGTAATTGTCATTCGCTATGCTGATGAAATCCCATCTGCATGGAGTGTCTCAGTAACTCATGGATGACCAGATATCGACTTAAGCCATGCGCCTGCTATTCTACGATATCAACTGGCGAAAGAGCAATGACACCGAGCCATCAAGCAAGGGAACTCGCTCTGCAGCGCTTAACGTTCCTAGCAGAGGAGTGATGGAAATGCTGCCATTCTCAACCGCATTTATATCGGTTCCTTCCTCTGCATCCCATTTTACCTGCCCTATCTTGATACGGTAGCTGTACCTTCCCTCATCGCGTTCTATCTTGATCGCACCACCATACCCTCCGCTTCCCACTCTGGTGACCTCGATACCTCTTATCATATCGAGCTGCAGATTGGGCAGGTTTATATTCAACAGCATCTTCTCGGAAGGGCCAGCGGCAATCCTGCTGGCCAGCAACCCTGCCAATCGCGAAGCTGCCTGAAAATTAGTCTCCTCCGCCCGCACCACCGAAAGAGCAATGGATGGGAGACCACGAAGATAACCTTGCAGGGCGGCCCCCACTGTGCCTGACAGCAGCACATCACTGCCCAGGTTCAGTCCTCTATTAATGCCTGAGAACACCACGGATATGTCCTTCATTATTTCTAAGGCTAAGAGGACGCTATCTGCTGGCGTTCCTTCCACCGCGTAGGCTATTGCCTCTGGTATTGCCGATTTCACTTCAGCAAAGCACACCAGGCGGCGTAGAGTAATAGCAGTGCCTACGCCACTTTGCTCTTGATGGGGAGCGCAAACGATGACCTCACCTACCTTCGTTAGCTCGGCAGCGAGTGCCCACAGCCCGGGAGCATCTATCCCATCGTCGTTAGTAACCAGTATCTTCATCTTTTGTCATCAAAGGCCAAGGGGGCTTTGTTCAAGCTGCACCAGTTCCTTCTACCCTGAGCCATCCATAAACAGCACCAGCGACATCCCCCAAGCTCTATTTATAATCGTGAAAACCCTTACCGCTCTTTCTCCCCAGATAGCCGGCGGTGACCATAGCCTTCAGGAGGGGTGGTGGCGCATACAAGCGGTCTTTGAATTCGTCATACATAGCACAAGCCATAGCATAAATGGTGTCAAGGCCAGCGAAATCCATCAGCGTGAAGGGGCCCATGGGGGAGTTGGTACCGAGTATCCAGGCCTGGTCGATTTCGTCCACGGTGGCCCACCCTTCTTCCAATATGCGAATAGCGTTCATCATGAAAGGAAAGCCCAGACGATTGACAAGGAAGCCGGGGGTATCCTTGGCAAAGATGACTTTCTTGCCAAGAGAGAGACTGAAATCCCTGGCTGTATTGACGGTCTCCTCGGAACAAGTGATGGTCTTCACAATCTCCACCATATTCATAACCGGGACGGGTTGGAAGAAATGCATCCCAATGACCTGAGTAGGTCTCTGGGTCGCCATGGCCATCTGCAAAATGGACAAACAGGAGGTGTTGCTGGCCAGTATGGCGTGTTTAGGACAAACCTTGTCCACGGAGGCGAACACCCTTTTCTTTTCGTCCATATTTTCGATGACTGCCTCAATCACCAGATCGCAATCCTTGAAGTCCTCCACTTTGATGGTGCCCTGGATACGCCCCAGGGCGGCAGCCCTGTCCTGTTCCGCCAGTTTTCCCTTGTTGACTGCCTTGTCCAGGGAAGACCTGATGGCCGCCATTCCCTTGTCCAGGAACTGCTGGTTGACCTCCAAGACGACTACTGAATATCCAGAGCGAGCGCAGACCTCGGCAATGCCGGAGCCCATCAGTCCGCAGCCCACTACGCCTACCTTCTTGATTTCCATGCTACCTCCTTCGTTTCCGCTGTAGATGCCCTCTTAATAGGACTCTTCCTTTTCAATTCGCTGATTCTGCCACCCAGGACAGGTCGATCAGTTTCGTTTTCAGTCCTTCAAGCCTTTCCTCATACGGCTGGGCAAGCCTGTTCAAGTTCTGTCGTAACTCAGGCAGAACTCCGGGATTAATGGCCCCGATGGCGCTTCCAGATATCCTTAGCTGGTGCAGCACTTCTCTGGCCGACTTATCTATCTCCCGGCTTTCCTTTTGCGCCTCTTCTTCATACTCCTGGAAAAGCTGCTCTATTTCACTTCTAATGCTGGTAATGGCTGAATCGCCTTGCTTCAGGGCCAGAATCGCCTCTGTCACCCTTTGAAGCCTGTCACGATTGCCTAGCTCAATGGTTTGAATGAGATTGGAGGCCAGGGATTTCTGTACCAGACCCTTTTCTTCGGCCCTATACTTGTCGAGTTCTGTTTCCAGTTGCCATAAGCCGAGGCCCGCAAGATACTTGCCGGCCAGAATCTGCCCTATACTACTGAATTCCTTCTCCTTCTGCTGCCGGCGTTCTTCCGGTGAGAGGCTGCCTAACCTCTCCACCTTCTCCAGGGCGATTTCCCAGGCGCTCTTTATCTCCCCCACACTGGCCTCGACGATTCACAGGCAGGAAATCAGATACCCGATTTCCTGCCTGTACTCACCTTAAGTTAAACCTAGTTGAATGTCTCCAACCAGAGCAACTTGCCTCTGCTAGAGCGTGCTGTAGCCACCATTGACACTGATGGTCTGCCCGTGGATGAACGAGGCAGCATCGGAGCAGACGTAGACAACAGTATTGGCCACATCCCCGGGTACAGCCACCCGCCCGATAGGATAGAGCTTCAACTGCATCTTCTTCATATCCTCGCTCAGGGTGTCCTGGGTGACCCCCTGGGTCATGGACAGCTCAGAGACGTGCTCCTTCTTCTCGGGAATGACCCCGGCCGGGCAGACACAGTTGACGTTGATGCTGTAGCGACCCACTTCCTTGGCAATGGCCTTCGTGAAGCCGATGACACCGCCCTTGCAGGCAGAATACACGACCTGCCGGAACTCGCCGATGCGCCCAGCCTCAGAGCCGATGTTGCATATCTTGCCATACTTGCGGGGGATCATCTGCTCCAGCACAGCCCTGGTGCAATTGAAGACGCTCCAGAGGTTCAGATTGACCATCTTCTCCCAAGTCTCCCGCTTCTGCTCCATGAAGAGACCCCAGGGGCTGTCCAGCCAGCCGACGCCGTTGACCAGCACATCAACCTGGCCGAAATCCTTCACTGTCTCCTTGACCATAGCGTCAACGGACGCAGGGTCGGCCACGTCGGTCTTGATGAAGACGATCTTGCCGCCGCCGCCCAGGGCATTGGCCTCGGCAGCCACCTTGGGCGCCTGCTTATCATCAATGTCAGCAATGACTACATTGGCCCCCTCTTTGGCGAAGGCCAGGACGTTGGCGCGGTTGATGTTGGAACTACCGCCAGTAACGATTGCCGTTTTGCCTTTATAACCCAGATCCACTTCTTGACCTCCTTATGACTAGATTGACGGTTGCCTTTCGCTGGCGTCCTCCCCGTGGACGCCTAAAACACGAATTGATCTGTTTCGTCTCCCTTAAATTTTGGAGTCCTCTTTTCCAGGAAGCTCTTGGCTGCTTCAAGATGGTCCGCCGAGTTGAGGGTGTGGTACTCATAGGCGATGGTAGTATCGAAGAGCAAGTTTATCCTCTCCATCAGTATCTTGTTGAGGGACATCTTCGTCAAGCTCAGAGCCAGGGTGGGACCATCGGCAAATCGCTTGGCCCAGGCCCACGCTTCTTCCATCAGCTTCTCGGGCGGAACAACCTTGGTTATCAGGCCAATGCGTTCAGCTTCTGCCGCACTGACCATCTCGCCGGTCATCAGATACTGCTTGGCTTTGCACATACCTACCAACAGTGGCCAGATGATGCACCCACCGTCGCCGGGAAGAATACCAACCCCGATGTGGGGGTCGCCTATACGGGCCTTCTCTGAGGCAATAACCACGTCGCATTGCAGGGCTATAGTGGCCCCAAGGCCAGCGCAGGCACCATTCAAGGCAGCGATGACTGGCTTGCGGATGGCGAGCAGGTTCAGGATGATCCTCTTAACGCTGGTGCTGGAAATGCGTATCGAGTGATCCGTATAGCCTGTTATCATGAGGTTTATGTCCCCCCCAGCCGAAAAGGCCCGCCCGGCTCCGGTGAGGATGATAGCATTGATTTCCCGATCTTCGTTCACATCCTCGAAAATGTGCTCCAGTTCAGCATGCTCCTCCTTCCCGATGGCGTTCATGGCATCGGGATTGTTGAGCGTCAGGATAGCTATCTTCTCCTTCTTCTCTACCTTGACAAACTTGTACCGACTGTAATCAACCATTTATTTCAACCTCCTTTAACTGGATTCTTCTCATTACTACATTCCCAGTTGTTGGGCAACCATCTCCCGGTGGAAATCGGCATCTCCAAAGTAGAGTTCAGCCGCCTTGGCCCTCCTGAAGTAAAGCTCCAGATCATGGTCCTTGGTGAAGCCAATGGCGCCATGTATCTGATGCGCTTGCGCCGTTACCCTCCGATAGGCCTCGCTCAACCACCCCTTGATCACCGATATCTCCTTAGCGCAGGGAATCCCTTCGCTCAGCATCCACGCCGCCTTGTGCAAACTCACCCGCGAGCTATCTACATCTATGGACATGTCGGCCAGATAATGCTGAATGATCTGGAAACTTCCTATCGGACGGTCAAACTGTACCCTGTCCTTGGCATATTGGATCGTCATCTCCAAAACTTGCTGCGCACCACCCATCATCTCCGCCGCCTTCGCCAGAGCCGCCCATTGTATAATCTCTCCCACCATCCCCCAGCCCTGGTTCGGCTTGCC
>VGOE01000076.1 GCA_016876035.1 Chloroflexota bacterium | reverse complement strand
AGCTGACTTCATCTTTCTTTGTTCCGGAAATAGCCGTTTTAGAACGCTTCAAAGCCAGCATATGACCGATAGCTAAGGCTAGCATCCCCGTTTTGGAGCATCACGTCCGGTTGATATAGAGGCCGGCTGATGCAAGTGAACGCTTCGTCAAATTGTGTTGCCATCACTGCGTCAGGGGAGACTTAAGGAACGTCTCGGTTTCCTGAATCGAATGTCCCATAGCACCAGATCGGGTGGTTCTAATCATCTTCCGAATAGACAGTGACGTATGGACGCGTTGTTGGAGGGGCGAAGCGATACTTTGCGCCAAGGGTCTTAAGCGCCTGTGCTCGCAATTTCAGCAGATGCTTCTCAAGCTCAGAGCGTTCTTCCTCAGTGAGACAAGACATGATCTCACGAAGGGTTTCCGTCCTTTCCAATGAACGGAGATAGACTTCTTCACCTTTCTCCGTGAGTTCAACCCTCACCATGTTCTTTCTCTCCAGATCCTTTGACTTCTTCAGGAGGCCCTTTCTCTCCATCTGGTTCAGCAGGGAGGATACGGCCTGAGGCTCTCGAAACAGCCACCGTGATATCTCGGCGGGGGTTATCGGCCCTTTGACATTCTTGACAATCACCATGACTGCAGCTTGCATGAATGTTGCCCCCACATCTCTCAGTTCATTCTGCCGGTTGCGGGCTATTGCCCAGGCAGTCTGGTGCAAAACGCCCCAGAGTTGGAAGTAGCCCCGTATCTCTCCATCCATGTCCTTTTTTCTCCTGCACCAGCTATCCACGTGCTGGCAAGAAATAACACAGTGTCCTTCGCCTTGCTACCCTTTGATTTGAGCCACCTAGAATCTGAGCCAAACCAGGGCTTGACAGCCAAGGTTACAACTTATATAATTGCCGTCGAGATGCCAATTGGCATATCAATTAGTATACTACATCATACTCTCTGGCAGTGCAATGTTAGCCACTGAGAACTTCAAGGGAACAATAGGTTGAGGACACTGATATATCCCGTCTCATCTCAGGATCTTGGCTCTGGTTATTATACCGTGGCTCGGTGTGGTGAGGAAAACAGAGGCGTGACATATGTAACGGTGTTTGCATGTGAGACATGGATAACGGGCACGCGCTAGCAATAAGATCCATAGTCCTGTCCATCAGATGTCCTAGAGAAGGACAGACTGTATTAACACCGGTATAAAGGTGGTAGCGCTCAAGTTAACCAAGCAATGAGGTAATCCTCGGGAACTCTAGTGCAGCATGATGCCTGAGATAGCGGGGAATCTGTGTTGAGTCGGTACCTGTGGCCATCAGAGCTGGTCGCTGGTCCATCGCACCGACACGTATTTAGAGACTATACATATGGAGGCAGCAATAATGTTAGACTTGCACGATTACAACGGGGAATTCAGGCCAGCCTTGAAGCTCACGGATTTTGACAAGGATGTGCTGGTACGGCTATGGCATGCTGGGAGTAGGAACTATGCTCAGAGAACCGGTGAATGGTATCGATTACTTAGAGAGCGATTTGATGAGCAGACGGCCGAGGGTATTCGGACTAACGTATGGATGAATGATCAAAAGGCCCTTAATATGGAAAGCCGTCTCGATGCTGAGGCCTTGAACTTCAAGGATCGCGATATCATAGGATTCTGCAAGTCCTTGCAGTGGGATCCGGGACAGCAGGGGATAATTGGCACGGAGATCGAGTTGGTAGACCACAACCCGTACCATGCCAAAGCTACTATCCGGCGATGCTGGGTCTACGACGGCTGCTGGCGGAGTGGTGATTTCAGCTTCCTGGACAGCATCTGCGACCTAGACCTGTACGGTTACCAGGAAATCGCCCGTTGGTTCCATCCTCACATCAAGGCGGTATTCCTAAAGGGGCCTTCCAAGAAGACAAAGGACGAGATACCCTGTCAGTGGGAGTTTTTTATTCCAGGTGAGTCCGGCAAAGTCGATGTCACTTCGTTGCAGGACTATTCCGGTCCGGAGCTAAAAGACTACAGTGGGCCGTTCATGCCCGGGGAGAACACGGACGAGACCGCGAAGAAATTTTCCAAGGAATGCCTGGCGAGAATCATTGAGGCATCGGGGAGACTCACGGTCGGGATAGATGGCATTTACATGTCTGCATGTCAGGCCAAATGGGGTAGGGAAATCGCTTTTGACCTGGATGCACAGCAGTGGAGGCAGAGCGCTCACATAGATATGCGCCGCGTCAGGCAGACGGT
Organism: Chloroflexota bacterium; assembly: GCA_016876035.1. Lineage (GTDB taxonomy): Bacteria > Chloroflexota > Dehalococcoidia > UBA2247 > RBG-13-53-26 > VGOE01. Next base: position 8,161 of record VGOE01000076.1, on the reverse strand, counting down.
TAACATTCAGGGGGATGATGTAGAGACTCTGTTCAAGTGCTACCAATGCATGCCAAGCGTAATAGCAAAGATGCCTGAGGTCGAGTACGACCTGAAGAACAAGGACAACGGTGTCCTGACTGTGAGGCGCTGCCGTTCCTTGGACTACTGCGTGAAACACGGGTTGGCTGCTCTGCAAAGGCACCTGTGTGAAGTAGTAGATGTGGAAGGATTTCAGAATACAGCTGCCTGTGTCAATCCTGACATCAAAGTAACCCCGTTAAAGTTGCCAAAACGTCAGCGCAATGCCTGGGAGCTATGGACCACAGAGAAAATCAGGGAGCCGGAGGCCTGCAAGGCGGTGCTAAATGAACTTCTGAAGGAGACAGACTGGCCCGGGCTCGGCCCTGTGGCATGCCAGTGGCAGTTTAAGCTGTAGCAAAACTATTGGATTGCAGTCCAAGACTACGGGCCATGCCCTGCGAGGTAAAACCGCAGAAAGGAGAATGTGGAACATTGTGTCGTAGGGACAGGTGCGAGCATGGTACAGAGTTACGGTGGCATGCTACACAGATATCAGGAGCCTGTGACATTCTCCTAGGAGGGAAGCGAAGGAAGACATGTGTCAGAGAACCAGGCATAGCATGTCGAATCGCCGAAACCAGAGACAGAACGGGTCAACCGTGTCAAACAGAACCGCAGCCACAAGGAAGGAGGTTCGCCAATGGCGGTGAGGGTCGGATTCATCGGTCTTGGGGACATCGGTCTACCTATGGCCAAGAGAGTGGTAACACATGGGTTTGAGACCACGGTGTGTGGCCACATGAGACGACAGCCGGTTGAGGAAATGAAAGGTCTGGGTGCCAAGGAGGTCAAAACACCCAAAGAGGTGGCTCAAGCCTCGGACGTCACAATCATCATGGTGCAAAACGACAAACAGGCTGAGGAGGTGATATTTGGGCCCGATGGCCTGCTAGAGGGGACAAAGAGTGGCGATGGGATTCTCTTGATGGGCACTTTTTCCCCTGCCTTCTGCAGAAGGGTGGCAGAAACGGCCGAAACGAGAAAAGTTGACGTGCTGGACGCCCCGGTGGTGGGAGCTCGTATGGGGGCTGAAGCAGGAACCCTCGGTATCAGCGTCGGTGGCAACAAGGAGGTTCTCGAGAAGTATCGTCCTGTCTTGGAGACGATGGGCAGGATTACTTACTGCGGTGCGCTCGGAATGGGCCAGATAGTGAAGCTCGTGAACAACATGGCAGTCATTGTCAACGCAGTGGCTGCCTACGAAGCAGTTGCCTGGGGGATCAAGAACGGTGCCTCCGAGGATATGCTGGTGGAGCATATGAGAATAGGCTCTGCAAACAGCTTCGTAGTGCAGAATTGGGAATGGCTGAAGTCAATGTTCGCTGAAACGCCGCCACCAACCTTCTACGTTGGGGCCAAGGACTTGAGCTACGCTCTTGCAATCGGACACGAGATGAACCAGCCCAGCCCAGTTACTGCTCTTGTCTGCGAACTCCTCAAGAAGGGGCCACCCAAGCTGCGTGAGCAGCCTAAATGAAAGAGGATGAGGTGCGGTGGTCAAGTGATTTCTGCTGGAGAGAGGTTTCAGGATTTGGGAGGTTTGTTCGTTTCTGCTTGCATGGTGATTCCGGTTGATTCGCCATGCGTAAATTTGGGTTCAGGTAGACTCGATTTGCAGTCGTGGAAGGCAAGTTCGGTCATGGAAGTCGAGTTTGTCGGCCGTCGGTGCTTCAAGGCAGCAAGTAGCCGGCCTGATTTCAGTGACTGGAGTTGGGATAAGATCGCTAACCCGTCAACTGAGACAACATACATATTAAGTCCTCTTCGGACTAGGGCTGTACCTGTGATGACCCGGTTAAGCTCAAGGAAGAGACCTTGATTCTTTGGAAGGGGGTTAGATGGGCATATGTTATCAGGGTAAGACACTGAAGGAAATAGTGGGAGAGAAGGAGCGTCTTTTCCAAGAAACCGGCTATGCCTATGGCCTGCAGAAACTGGAGCTGGTGGAGAGCGACCCGGCCAAGTTCATGAGATTCCAGATGAGGCTGGTGGCTGCCTGCATAAACGCCAGGGAGACGGCCAAACTGATATCGGCCAATCCCATGTCTCTGGTGCAGGGCGAGCTACTATTCATGCTGGCCAATCCAGAAGGGGATGTTATCTCCGCTTCCTATGGCCTGGCGGGGCATATCCAGTCCTTCCCCTTCATGATCCGTTCCATAGCCGACCTGGGCTTTGAAGAAGACCCTGGGATCAATGAAGGGGATATCTTCTTTACTAATGATGCTCGCTACGGCGCTCCCCACAATGCTGACTGCTACAATTGGGTTCCCATCTTCTATAAGGGGGAACTGATAGGCTGGACAGTGGGGCTGAACCACATTACCGATGTCGGTGGACTCCAGCCTGGTGGCCTGGGTGTGATCTCGCCCAGTGTTTTCACTGATGGGTTTACCGTGCCGCCCACCAAGATCGGGGCCAATTTCAAGGCGCACAAGTGGTGGGATCTCCACTGGAAGAGGCGAACACGCACTGAAGCATTCAATATCCTTGATGACAAGATGCGGATTGCTGGATGCATGATGCTGCACAACAGGATCTTGGAGATTGTAGAGGAGTTTGGGATTGACTATTTCCGAAGGGGCCTGAGGGAGATCATCGAACGGGAGCGACGGCTGCTAGTAGACAGGATCAAGACCCTTGCCGTGCCAGGGATATATAGCTACCTTCACTTCAACATGGTCAAGTACAAAGATGTAGTAGGTAGATTGTTTGCCACATCCAATAGGGACTGGCTGCTTCACGAGCCAGGAGAGCTTGAAATTGCCGCCAATGGAGAGATACATTTGGACCTGGAAGGGTTAACGAGCGAGAGCGAGTTCCACTGCAATGCGTACGAGTCGGCGGTCAGGATGCTGACCTCGCTGGGCTGCTGGCCCATGTTTGCCTATACCCAGACCCTCAACACGGCGCTCCAATACATGACCAGTTGGAACCTCCCTCCAGGCTGCATGTTTAACCCTCAGAATCCCTTTGCAGCAACGGTCATGGGTCTGGGCGAGGTTGGCAAGTACATTTTCATGTTTCATAACTGCTTGAGCATGGCATTCTTCGCCAGAGGCTATTTGGAGGAATGCTTTCCGCAGGATGTCTCTGGCATTGGCTACGGCCTCGCAGGCGTTCTGGCGGACGGCTTCCGGTGGGCTGGTGGCGACATGACGCTCATCACTTGTTGGAGCTCCAGCGCTACTCCCTTTAGGGATGGCGATGTTGCCGCAGTCTGCTCTCCCAATCCTGCCGCGGATCAAGGTGAGACCGAGATGAGTGAATTCCTGCAGCCCACAAACCTCAACATAGGCAAGAAACTGGTGCCAAACTACTGCGGACATGGGAAGTTCAGATCCGGCTTGGGCATAGGCATGTGCCAGATGATTGCCGATCCGGGGCAGTCTTTGATTATAGCTGTCTTTGGCACCACTCGCGGCATGGGACGAAGTGCGATGGGGATGTGTGGTGGCTACCCGGGTTTGAATGATGTCGTGGTCTTCGTCCATGACAGCAACATGAGGGAGCGGATAAAGGGAGGCCAGCCCTACCCGAGGGATTTCGTGGAGATCAGGCGATGGCTTAAGGAAGGCAAGCTGAAGGCGGGCAATGTGGAGGTCTATCAGGGAGCGACGCCCAATACTCCCTGCAGGGACGGCGACCTGTTTAGCAGTGCGACCGCCGCTAGGTCTGGCTGGGGTGATCCGTTGGAGAGGCCATATAGCATGGTGGAGACTGACGTCCGCTACGGTTGGGTTACCCCTGAAGTGGCTGTTGCCGTGTATGGGGTAGTAATCGGTGAAGACGGGAAAGTGAAGATGGAGGAGAGCAGCCAGTTGCGCAGGCAGATGCGGAATGGACGGAGGCAGAAGTCAGTGGATTTCAGAGACTGGTGGAAGCAAGAGAGGCAGAAAGTCCTGAGTAGGAAGTTTACTGACGAGGTGGGCAGCATGTATTCCGATGCCTTGAAATGGGACAAGTTCCGCACTCAATTCATGGGCATGTGGCAGTTACCGGAGGACTACAGGGTTTAGAGGGGAAGAAAGCACCCACATCAAGAATCTTAGACCACGAAAGGAGAGGAGATGAGTCTCGAGTCGATAGCGAAAGGGGTTCCACGCTAAAATCACTTCGAAGGAGGGAGACATGAAAAACGGTTGGAAAAGAAACGCTGTTGCTTGCTTCCTGGTTATTTTTCTGATAGCCGCTGTCGGCGTAGGTTGCGGTAAGGGCACTAAGGAGAAGGTAGTCATAACCATTGGCAACATCACGGACTTCACGGGTCCGGCGTCAACGGCACTGATCCCTATGACGTGGGCCATGGAGGACATGGTCAGGTATTTCAACGACGGGGATCTCGTTCCTGGAGCGAAGATAAGAATAGCTAGCTATGATGCAAGGTACGACCATTCAAGAGATATACCCGGTTATGAATGGGTCAAGGCCCGGGGGGCACGAGTAATAAGTACGCCTTTGCCGTCGACTGCCCTCACATTAAGACCGTTTGCAGACAGAGACAAGGTTCCGCTATTCACGTGGGGTAGCAGCGCACAACTGGTTGAGCCTCCCGGCTGGGTGTTTTGCTACAATGCTACGGCCTCTAGGATGACCAAGACTCTCCTGAAATGGATAAGCGAAGAACACTGGGATTATGACAGCGGAATTCCCAGAGTCGGTATGGCAGGTTGGTCGGAAGCCTACCAAAATGATCTCAAGAAGGGTGTGGAACAGTATTGTCAGGCTCATCCCGATCAGTTCGACTATGTTGGGAGTTATCTGGCACCTATGGGTGCGACAACCTGGACGAGCGAGATAGGGAAGCTGAAAAACTGTGACTATGTAATCACGCCGTCAACAGGTACAGGATTGGCTACCTTCATCCGGGACTATCGTGATAAGGGATACACTGGGACGTTCATCGGGTTGGATGCAGTACCTGCCTACACACGTTTGCTCGTGGACATGTGCGGTTGGAATCGTCTCGACGGAAGTCTGACTATACACGGCATGGGCTGGTCAACTGACCAAGGCATCCTAACCGAACTCGCGGTGGATTTTGCGAACAGATATCACGCTGCCGAAGCTCAGGACTTGATAGCGAACACAGGCTGGATATCTGCAGTGCACGGGCACTATTTGGTATTGGACATAGTGAGGAGGGCCGTACAGGAGGTGGGAGCTGAGCATTTCAATGGCCAGGCCTTCTATGACGCTGCCGTAAGATTTGATGTGACCTACGAAGGCCACCCGCAGTGGAGTTACAGCAACACCGATCGAACTCTGACGAAATTCAACCGTGTATATGAATGGAGAGCAGAGGCATCCGACCTGGTAAGCGTGAGTGATTGGTTGCCCATAGTAGATTGAACGCAGAATCCGTCTCAATAGATGTTGGCCGTGCTCACTCAGAAGCGTTTCCCAGATCGATCGGGAATGAGGGCAATGGCCGTAATCAAGAACTCGGCTTGTTGTCGAGATGCGTTGGATTCGGTCTGAAAATGAATTGGGGGCCCAAGAGCTTGGCGAAGGGTACGCCGGCTACTATGGCGAATTGCGAAGTTGTGGCCGGCCATCGGATTGGGAGGGAACCATAATGACGTAGGAATCAGATCGATGCCTGACCTGGCCAGGTCTACCTAATCCGTTGCCGCTGCAAAGAGAGGCGATGGAGTGAAGGAGGTTAAGCAGCCATGGGGAAGCTAGAGACCAAAGTCGCAATTGTCACAGGGGCAGGGCAGGGTATTGGACGGGGAATTGCATTGGCACTGGCCAAAGAAGGCGCGATGGTGGCAGTGGTCGAGAATAACGCAGACACGTGCCTTCGCACGGCGAACGAGATCAAAGCCCTCGGTTGCGTGGCGCTGCCAGTGATATGTGACGTGCGTCGGCGAGAGAAGGTTGAGGCTGCTGTATCGGCAGTGGTCAAGGAGTTCGGGACGATAGACATCTTAGTGAACAATGCCCAAGCTACACGCGATCAGGTGCTCTTGGAAGATACCACAGATGATGATATGGCGTTGGCGCTGGAGTCTGGCCTGTTGGCGACGTTCTATTTCATGCAAGCTTGTTTCCCGTACCTCAAAGCGAAGGGCGGCAAAATTATCAACATTGGTTCAGCCGCTGGGTTGGATGGGTATGCGGGTTGGGCGGCCTACGCTGCAGCTAAGGAGGGCATCCGTGCCCTGACGCGCGTGGCAGCCCATGAATGGGGTAAGTACAGGATCAACTCAAACGCCATTTGCCCGATGGCCAATTCACCGAAGATGCAGTCGTGGGGTGCAGCGTTTCCTGACTTGCTGAACGCGATGCTGGCGTTGGTACCCTTGGGCCGTCTTGGTGATTGCGAGAATGACATCGGGCGCGCGGCTGTGTTTCTGGCAAGTTCAGACTCGGACTACATCACGGGCCATACCCTGATGGTAGACGGTGGGCATACAATCCTGCGTTAGCCTATTAGAACCTGCCACTCGGAAACAGGGAAATGGCCTGATGGAGAGCAATTGGCACCGAAATTGGAAAGGAATCCGTCTCGCCTTACGAGTGCCATAGTCTTTCGGCAACTGAATGCCAATATGGTACTGCGATAGCAGGGGGTCTGAAGTGGGATAAGGTTTGAAAGGGAACATAGTCATTTTTGCCGGAGGAGGTTCCAAGAAGAGACAAGATCAAGTTTGATAACTGCGACAGAAGTCGACAGGCCTCTCAGATTGCTTCAGTGAGCAGGACAGAAAGGAGGGACAGTACCATGCAGGTCAAAGTGAGACCAGTACTCATCGTAGGTAGGGAGGGGGGGTTTACTACACGGGTTATGCCTTGGCATGTGTATCCCCAGACTAACGGCCAGCTTGAGGTGACCACGGATGCTGAAACCTCGAGAGCCAGAATCGAGAGCCTGCACCAAGAGGTCATGGCAAAGGTGAAGTCTGACGTCGTCTTTCTTGACTCAGCACTGGTGCAAGAAGAAGGCGACCTCATTGCACTAAGGAAGGATACATGCGAAGCTGATGCTTTTCTTGTCTACCTTCCGGGGAGCATATCCCACGGGGCCCTGGAAACTCTTTTTTGGGATTTGCCGATACCCATAATCGTATTCAGTGGGGAATACACACCAATGATGGGACTGTATTACTTGCCTGTCGAGGAGAGGGAGCACCACCCCAATGTCACCTTTGCGCTGGACACTAGGGAAATACAATACCAGATGCGGCTGCTGGGAGTGAAGAAAAGGCTGAGAAATTCCAAAATCATTCTACTCGGGGCTCACCAGCGTGAGACTTCATTTTGGCAGTTTCTCCCTGAACCTGAGATTACAAGACGTAAGCTCGGGGTGGAGTTCATCCCCTTGTCCGGTGCGCAATTTGTGGCGGAAGTTGATCAAATCGAAGAGGCGAAGGCAGAGGCTATAGCTCAGCAGTGGATGGCGAGCGCCAAAGAAGTGGCTGAGCCATCCCCCGATGAGGTCAGAGAGGCAGCAGCTATGTATTTAGCCCTCGGGGCAGTCCTAAAGCGAACTGGAGCACAAGCAGTGTCAGCGGGCTGTCTTGAGTTAATGTACGCTTTCAACAGACGCCCTTTTTGCTTTGCCTTGGCAATGCTTCGTGACGAGGGTATACCGGCAGGTTGCGAAGGAGATGCCACTGCTACACTGACGATGCTGATTCTAGACTACATAGCAAACAGGCCGGCCTATATGGGGAACCTTGTGAGGGTAGAGCCAAAAGAGAACCTACTCATGATCTCTCACGGTTGTTCTCCGTCCAAGATGGCCGGACGGGAGCAGCCCGCCAAGCCGTATACGCTGGTCCGATCCCATTCTTATCCACCCTTTACTCGTGTCATTGATGGAGGAGCTGGTCTCACGTCTTATGTTGAATACGACATAGGACAGGAGGTTACGATTACCAGGATAGGCGCAAACCTTGACAGAATGCCTGCGGCCAAGGGAGAGATTATAGACTGCCGCGACACAATATGTGACAGGACAGCTATTACAGTGCGAGTGAAGGATGCTAGAGAATTCTTCCACCATGCCACTGGCAATCATCAGGTCGTAGTTTACGGCAACTACCTCAGAGAACTCAGGGGGCTGTGTCAACTGCTGAACATGAATTTC
>VGOE01000075.1 GCA_016876035.1 Chloroflexota bacterium | reverse complement strand
ACTTTATTTTCATCCTTCGTGGAGAGTGTTGCAAAATACTCATGGGGGATTCCGGCGAAAGCCGGAATCCAGAAGGTATGTACGATGGATTCCGTGTCAAGCACGGAATGGCAGAATGTAAGGTTATAACAGGGATACTACACTAGAATGGTGAGAGGAATGTGTTATGGCTGACTATCATGGTGTTCTGGTCCTGGCTGAGATGCGAGACCAGGCAATTGCACCGATTACCAAGGAGTTGCTTGGTTTGGGCAGAAAGCTGGCTCAAGATATGGGGGAGGGGCTTTGTACCCTTTTGTTAGGAAGCGACTTAGGAGCCGCTACCAAGGAAGTTATCGCTTTAGGCGCTGACAAAGTCTATGTCGTGGATAGTGCTGCCTTCGCCTCCTACAACAGCGATAGCTATCTAACTGCGGTGACCAAGGTGTACCAGGAGACAAAGCCGGCGATCCTCCTCATGGGTCAGACCAGTATAGGGAGGGATCTGGCACCCCTGGTGGCAGCCAGGCTGGGGGCTTCGCTCTCTACAGACTGTGTTGATCTTAAAATAGACCCCGCCACCAAGAAGCTGGTGCAGACACGCCCCGTGTACGGTGGGAATGCCCTGGCGGTGGTAGTATCGAAGGCATATCCCCAGATAGCCACAGTGCGAGCGAGGGCTATGGAGCCAGCAGAACCAGATGCCTCCAGGCAGGGTGAGGTGGTCGCCGTTGACGTCGGCAGCCCGGAGACCAGGGTGAGAATAGTCGATGTAGTAAAGGCGGAGACAGGCGAGGTGAAGCTTGAAGAAGCCAAGGTAGTTGTAGCTGGTGGGGCGGGCATAAGCGAGGCCAAGGACTTTGATCTGGTGAAGGAGCTGGCAGCAGTGCTGGGTGGTGCCGTGGGAGCCACCAGGCTGCCCTGCGAAGAAGGGCTGGTGCCCTGGGGTTATCAGATAGGGCAGACAGGCAAGATAATCGCCCCTGACCTCTACATCGCTGTGGCCATCTCAGGTGCCCCGCAGCACATGGCCGGGTGCTCGGGATCCAAATGCATTGTGGCCGTAAACAGAGACCCGCAGGCCAATATATTCAAAGTGGCCGATTTCGGAATAATGGCAGACTACAAACAGGCCCTGCCGGTGATGATCAAGAAGTGCCAGGAGATCAAGGCCGGTAACTAATGAGAGGCCTTGCTTTTTCTTGTCGCATTGTCAGCTATGAGGTCACCTGGCCTTGATTTCGTTGAACAGTTAGCCGAGCGGAAAGGGGACAAATGGAATTCAGGTTGACGCCGGAGCAGAAGGACTTTCAGGAGCGAGCCAGGCGATTTGCGCAGAGAGAAATTGAACCCATTGCCGTCCAGGTGGATGAGGACGGCAGGATACCGCCCGATATGAATGAGAAGCTGGCCAGAGAGGGCTTTGTGGGGATGCTGATCCCCAAACAATACGGTGGCACCGAGGCGGGCATGCTCAACTGTGCCCTGGTCTTTGAACAATTGAGCTACCCTATCTGCCAGTGCCTCGAAGCCATGGGCAACAACATCGTGGGCCGGGTTATAACGCTGTGTGGCACGGAAGAGCAAAAACAGCGCTATCTTCCCCTGTTGGCCCAGTGCAAGCTGATGGGAAGTTATGCTTTCACCGAGCCTGGCACAGGCTCCGATCCGAAGTCCCTGGTTACCACCGCCCGTCTTGAGGGAGACCACTGGGTGATCAATGGCATCAAACGATTCCACAGTGTGGGGCATCTGGCGGGGCCAGCCATTATCTTTGCCAATGTGGATGGCACACAGACAACAGCCTTCCTGATAGACAAGCTCGGAGAGGGTTATCGCTGCTCCAAACCCTTCGAACTGATGATGGGTCGGGGATTGGAAACGATAGATACCAGGTTTGAGGACATGCGAGTGCCAAAGGAAAGCGTTCTGGGCACGGTGGGTGGTGGCTTCAACATCCTTTTCTCCATCACCGCTGAGGGCAGACTGACGCTCTCGGCTATCGCCGTAGCCTTAGCCCAGGCTGCCCTGGACGAGTCTGTCCGGTTTATCAGGGACAACATGGGGGAAGGGCGACAAAGCGCCGTGTCAGAGACCACGAAGTGGCTTCTGGCGGAGATGGCCATGAGAATACCACCAGCGCGCGTGACCGCTTACAGGATCGCCTGGCTCACCGACCAGGGACAGGACACCCGCATGATCAGCGCTATCATAAAGCTTTTCGCCTCCAGGGTAGCCACTGAGGTGACGGACATGGCTATGGACATCCATGGGCTGTCTGGACTGGTCAAAGGTTCCAAGATAGAAAGGATATACCGGCAGGCGAAACAGTTTGATCTCACTGAGGGCACGAGCGAAGTGCAAAGGACGATTGTGGCCGGCTCCGTCTTGATGCAGTAGTTGGCGGCACGGTGTGATTGGCCTTCGGAGGTTATGATGGAATTTGAGCTGACTGAAGAACACAAAATGTTCCAGAAACTGGGCAGGGACTTTGCCGACAGAGAGATTGAACCTATAGCGGAGGAGATTGAGAAGGAAGGCAAAGTTCCTGAGGATATGCTGGGGAAGCTGGCGGCTGTGGGGCTGCTGGGCATAGCAGCTCCGGAAAAGTACGGTGGTCTCGGAGCGGGCTTTCTCACCTATATCCTCGCAGTGGAGCAGATACACTATCCCTGTAGTCCCTGTAGCTGGCTGCTGGTTGCCAACGAGTTCGCCGATGTGCTCAGCCGTGTAGGGACAGAAAGTCAACAGGCCGAGTTCTTGCCGTCCGTAGTCGAGGGTCGCTTGTTGCCTGGCTGGTCCTTCGGCGATGAGACTGGGGGGGACGGCCCCGCTGCCTTGAACACGACCGCCCGTCTGGACAAGGACCGCTGGGTGATAAACGGCACGAAACGTTTTCAGACCTTCGGGCATGTTGACGGCCCGACCATAATCTTCGCCAGGACAGGTGAAGGCCAAGTAAGCTCCTTCCTGATACCCAAGAACATAGCCGGATATACCTCTTCAAAGCCAATGACGTTACTGGGTTCAAGAGGACTGGAAATCGTAGACACGTATCTTCATGACGTCAGAGTGCCAGAAGATAGCTTGCTGGGAGGGAGAGGGAAGGGCCTGGAGGTGGCGCAGATGGTAGCAGTGGCCAGCAGGCTGCGCCAGGCCATACAATCGGTGGCCTGCGCGCAACGCGCCCTGGACGAAGCTGTAAAGTACTCTAAAGAGCGTACCCGCCGGGGAGTCCCCATAGCCTCCATGCAGGCCATCCAGTGGCTGCTGGCCGAGATGGCCATGAGGGTAGAGCCAGCACGCTGGTCAACCTATGAGGTCGCCTGGTCGAAAGAGCAGGGTGAGGATACAAGCATGCAGAGCGCCATGGCAAAGCTATTCGCGGCCCGCACGGCCAAAGAGGTAGCTAACATGGCCATTCAAGTTCACGGCTGCTATGGACTGACCAAAGACTACAGAATTGAGAGGATTTACCGGCAGGCGAAGATGTTTGAGCTAACCGAGGGTTCCAGGGATGCTCAGGCATCGGTCGTGGCAGATGCTCTCATCGCCAGATAGTAGCAGCGTCCTATCTTTGTGGGTCTAACAGGCCACAAGTTCAGGTATTCAAATGCCAGTGAACTGTACATGAGAGAAGGAGGCTGATCGTGTCATACGAGAGGATTTTGCTGGAGAAATCAGGGTACGTGACGACACTCATCCTTAATAGGCCGGACAGATACAACGCCATGGATCTAACGTTCCTGCGCGAGTTCAAAGAGTGCCTGGATGAGTTGTCGGGCGATGCTGACACCAGGGCTATCATCATCACCGGGGCGGGGCCTTCATTCTGCCCCGGCCTCGATGTGGAGACCGCTGGTCAAGCAGCCGCTGACCCTATCGGCTCAGGGATGGGGTTGGGCACCCTTGAGCAGCCTTTTGCGCTGTCGCAGAACGTGCCGGACTCCCTGCGAGTCTGCAAGAAGCCCACTATTGCCGCCATCAACGGTGCTACAGCTGGCATGGGCCTGGCCCTGGCCTGTTTCTGTGACTACCGCATTGCCTCAGAGAAGGCAACCTTCACGGCAGGCCTGATCAAACTGGGGCTGGCGGCAGAACTGGGGCTGACCTATATCCTTCCTCGGCTTATCGGCCTGCCTGTTGCCTTGGAGCTCCTGAGCATGGGACAGAAAAAAGACGCCAGATGGGCCGAGCAAGTCGGACTGGTGAGGCAGGTGGTGCCGCCCGATGAGCTTATGAATGTAGCCCGGACGCTGGCTGGCACACTGGCCTCCATGCCACCTGTGGCTATGCAGATGTTGAAGCACTTGGTCTACAAAAGCCTGGACAACAGCTATGAGGCGCAGATCCTCAAGGAAGGCTTCGCTGGAACCATGCTAGCCCAGACGCAGGACCATAAAGAGGGCATCCAGGCGTTTATAGAGAGAAGACCACCAGTTTTCAAAGGGATGTAGGCCACCGGGTCAGGACATCTATAGGAGGGTTAGGGGGGTGCGGTTTCAGTTATCGGGAAGGGCAGTGGCCCAAATAGCGGCTTGCTCACCAGCAACGTAACCCGTGGAGAACGCGGCTTGTAGGTTATAGCCGTCGGTGTCTCCATCAATGTCTATCACCTCACCACAGAAATAAAGCCCCGTGACCAGCCGCGAGCCCATAGTGCGCGGGTCTATCTCACCGAGGGAAACGCCGCCCGCAGTCACCATCGCCACGGCCAAAGGCAGCGGGCCTTTGATATTAAAGCGCAATGAATTGAGCAGGCCTCGCAGCCGCTCCCTCTCCTCAGCGGAAATCTGATGACCCAGTTTGGACGGTGGGATACCAGTCATCTCCACAAAAGGGTCAACCATCTTGCGCGGCAGCAGTCCCTGGAGAATCCCATGATAACTCCGCTTGCCATGACGGTTGAATTCCTCCTGAAGTTGCTGGCTCAGTTGCTTATGGCCGAGATCGGGTTTCAGATCGATAGACACGCTGACGGGGCCGTGCTCCAGCGCATCGACTATGGCCAGGCTCATCCGCAGTGTGATCGGCCCGCCGATGCCAAAGTGGGTCAGCATCATGTCCCCCCTGCGGCTCTCTATAACAGGAAAGTGGGCGGGTTTACGCCCTCGCCCTGCATCACTGTGTGGTGTTGTCAATGGGTCGATCTCGTCGGCAAGGCACTGGTACGCGGTCAGACGCACGTCATGCAGGCTGACACCTTGCATACTGCTGGCCCGTTCAACCTCGTACACGGCCAGCGGGACAAGAGCTGGACGTAGCTTGGTGATAGTGTGGCCCACGGCAGCAGCCATACGATAGCCATCGCCACTGGAGCCGGTTCCAGGAAACGAAGCGCCGCCGGTGGCCAGAACCACTGCCTTCGCGGGGTACACCCCTTGCTCCGTTTGTACACCCACCACCCGCCTATCCTCCACCTGGATACTAATTACCCGGACGCCGGCCTGCACCTGCACTCTATTGCCAGCCATGTACCTCTCGAGGGCGCGCACTACGTCGCGGGCGTCGTTGGAGGCGGGGAAGACGCGTCCATCGTGCTCCGTTCTGATATCCACGCTGTAGCGCCTCAGAAAAGCGACCAGGTCATCTCGAAAGTAACGGTGGAAGACCCTACGGAGAAAACGGCCGTTGGGGCCATACATATCAATGAAATCGTCCAGTTCTCTGGTGTTGGTCAGGTTACAGCGTCTTCTGCCACTGACGAGGAGTTTCTTGCCTGGGCGCTCAGTCTTTTCCAGAAGAAGCACCTCGGCCCTCAACTCGGCGGCCCTGCCGGCAGCCATCATGCCGCTGGCTCCAGCACCAACCACAATAACACGCCTGTCACTCACGGATGCCAATCCTCATTGCTTGCCAGTTTACCCCGACCCTGCCAGCAGATTGTGCGTCCGGCAGCCACCGCCTGTCAAGATAGGGCATGGCAAATTCGTCACTCGGCTGCCCCCGTGTACTATCCTAATGAATGGCCCACGACCTTGAATGTCGTGCCCCCGTTATCGAGGGACAACCCAACCCCACCCTCCACAATCTTTGCAAGGGCTGAAATGGGGAAAGACAGCGAAAGGGGCGCGAATATCGATTTTTCCATTGCCGCCGCATTCCCCCTGGCAAGGGCCCCAGTCTTCAGGTACCCAGCGCCCCTTATTACCCTTGCACACTCGGCATGGGCGCTCACAGATTTCTAGATCTCCATCTCCTGGGTCTACCCCAGTAGCGTCACAAAACCTGCACTCCACACGTTTGGCGGGGGAGCCCCGGCCTTGCAGCTTCATGCCACAACTCCCGCAATATCTATCGCCCGCACTGACTGGCCCGCCGCATTCTAGGCAATACACCATTCGATCGTCTCCTTTCTGATTGTATCTCGCCTCTTCCATCGCAATTTGGACAGATAACCATCTCAATCCCCCTTTGGCTTCACATCGTCTTTGGAGGGAATAGCAATGGGGAGCAGAGACGGTGGGTTCCGTCCGGCCCCAGGCGGACTTCACCCACCCTGCCAGACTTCAGCCCTGGCTGCGCGAGGTTGAGGCTTATAGAAACACCGCTCCTTCCGACCTGCCATGTTTCAAGACCTGTTTTCCTTCCGGTTTGCGGAGTCCAGTGTGCCCAGCAGCCAGGCCAGGAAGACAAACACTACCACTATTAAAGCTGGGATGCTTGCCACCAGGAACCATCTCCATCTCACTTTTTTCATCAGGCATGCTGCAAACAACCCAGCCAACAAGCCGGAGTAAAGGACAAGGATGGCTTCAATCACGCCAGCGCCTCCCCCCTAAGAGTGGGATAAAACGGCAGATGCGTTCGCCTCATCAGGGGCTGCCCAATGGCTTATTATTCCCCTGATTCAAACGCATCAATCTTCGAGTCCAAACCCTACTTTTCTTGGCCCTCTACATAGCCTATGCCATCGCATACTGGACATTCACTGGACTGGCGCACTCCAATAGCTCCTTTTAGCAGCGGTGGCAGGTCTTTCCGAGGTACTCTCCCGGTTCCTCCACAATTGGGACACTTTACCGGACGCTTAATCATAAGTCTTACCCCTTTCCTATCCGTTACCTAAATTGAAGAGAATAACCGCCCCAGAATGAATACGAAGACCCCTACCAAAATGATCGGTGTCATGAGTCTCACAACTATTGTGATGACCAGATTGGGATCGGTCAGCCCGATAATGACCAGGACCAAGGCAGCCACCACAAGGGGTGGTATTATGATCAGCTTAAGCAGGCTCCCTAGCATCGTCGTGACCTAATCATTGGCCTGTTTGCTGATAGCCATTTCTTGCTATTCAACTCCCTGTTGCCCCTCTTTCTCCAGCAAGCCGATAATAATACGTATCAGTGACAGCTAGACTGTCACAAATGTCAAGGGCATTTTTGCCTCGCATATACCCTGCCGTGTGGCAGTGGTATAATGCAATCGAAAACGCCAGGATATCAGAGGAGGCTATTATGAAGATGAAGTGGAAGAAAGGGCAAGCTGCAAAGAGTTGGACCTGTGTACTTTGCGGAGAGACTATTCCAAGACGTTATTGGTTCATTCGTCCGCATCATAGAGGAGGGCCAGATTTGGACAGTCCGATGGTAGCCGGGCGTTCTGTCACTTTCAATCAGAAGACTCCTTGCTTTCATCTTGACTGCCTAGAAACACTGGGAAGCTGGTTAGGGTCAATACGGCCTATTTTCGACAACATTTACGACAACACTGGAAAGATAAGGCTACCGCTCCAAGACGGGACAAAGCACTTGCCGAATGGGCAACCCTAGCCTGATCCGCACATCCGAAGAAGCGAAAGCGAATCGCCCGCAGTGGTTGAGAACTAGATTGGATAAGTCTGACAGACTAGGTAAGAGAGACCGGACGGCACGCCTGCTCAAGGTAGAGCACCTCCTCTACCAGAACCCCAAAGGTTTAATGATAGAGGAAATAGCCCGCATGTGTGATGTGAGTAAGAGAACCGCCTATCGCGACCTTAAGGCTCTCGAGTATGAGTTGGGCGTCCCTATTTGGGAGGAGGGCAGTAAGCGCGGCATCACCGAGGGTTATATTCTTCCCCCTGTCCACTTCTCCCTCCCGGAGGCACTGAATGTTTTCCTCGCCGCCCGGCTGATGCTGAACTACTCCCACCGCTACGATCCGAACATAAACGCCACCTTTATCAAGCTGAACTCCGTGCTGCCGCCAGCGCTTGGGCAGCAGGTGCGCCAGACCCTGGACTGGATGCAGAAGCTGCCAAAGGATGAGAAGCACCTGCGTGTCCTGGCGACCGTGGCGGAAGCCTGGGTATCGCAGCGCAGGCTGCGCATAGCCTACCGCTCACTGCCGTCGGAGAAGGCAACAGAGCGGGTAATTGAGCCGTACTATATCGAGCCAGCCGCGCCCGGTCATGCCAGCTATGTGGTAGGCCACTGCCACCTCAAGAACGCCGTGCGCACCTTCAAGATAGAGCGCATAGAATCGGCCCAGCTTACCTCTGAGGCTTACACCATTCCCCCTGACTTTGATGCCAACGCCTTCTTCGGCTCGTCCTGGGGCATCGTCGTTGAAGGCGAGGTGAAGACCGTCAGGCTGAAGATTCGTGACCCTGAGATAATGAGGATCATGGGGGAGACCGTCTGGCATCCCTCGCAGGTGCTGGAGAAGCAGAAGGACGGCTCCATGATAATGACCCTCAGGGTTACCGATACTTACGAGCTTCTCTCCTGGATTCTGAGCTGGGGCCAGAAAATGGAGGTGCTGGAACCAGCCGAGTTGCGAAAGGAGGTGCTTCAGACAGCAAGGGCGATGTTGAGAGTCTATCAGAAGAAGTAGAGATTTTGACATAGGGGTGTCAGAAGGGTATGCAAATATGGAAAACGCAAAGGCTTGACTGACCCTGTGTAAGATAGCTAGCTCCGGATGAAATATGAACGTTCACGACATCTTGGTTGAAGTGCCGAGGATATGAACGGTTCAATGATTTGGAGGGAGTACTATGTTAGTCATTAACAAGCAGTTTATTGAAGAATGCAGTGCCCAATATGATCGTCGTAATCAGGGCACAGATGACCAAATCGAGGAAAGAGCTATTCTTAATTGGCTATTTACGCAAGGTCAACCTAAGTTCTTGAACAAGGAATATTTTATACGAGTTGGCCGTTGGAAGACACCTAGGTACGAAGCAACACGTGAAAAGAACGATGAACAGAAGATTATAGAAGAAACGCGTTCTGCCTATTTAGCCAAGAAGGACCTGGAGAAACTAAATATCCTCAGAAGGTTAAAAGGGGTTGGAACTGCGGTAGCTAGTACGATACTCTATTACCTACAGCCAGATAAGTTTGCTATATATGACTATCATGTGCGAAACTCCTTGAAGAAGGCTGGCAAATTAAGTAATGGAGCGGGAGGTGATAGCAGTAAAGTATGGCTTGAGTATACCCAAATAGTTCGTAAGCTATCTGGTGTTTATGGTAAGACTCTAAGAGAGGTAGAGAAAGCGCTATTTGCATACGACAAATGGGGATGTGGAGAAAATGAAGCAGATGATAAAACGGAGGCAGAAACAATGGAACAGAATGAAGGACTGAGAGTACCTCTCCCGAAGGATAAAATTGAGCAACTTAATAGCATAGCCACAAACGAATTTGGTACAGACGGGGCTACCTTAGCTAAGTTTTGGATAATCGATCACCTCTGCCAACTAGGCGTGAGTGGCAAATCCCACACCGTTCCGCTATCGCCGGATGTCGGGAGCCAAACGACAGCATTAGGCCCGCCTCCGTCCTTTCAAGGCGAAATAGTGGACCAACGTGGCAAGGATCGAGGGAACTGGGCACGACGTGGTATTACTGTTCCAAAGAATAGTTCCGGAGCTTACCCACAACCCGGACACAAAATCACGGTCATTGACACGGGCGGCAAGAAGTACCAACTCAAGTTCACCAAATCAAGGAACCCTGTAAAGGTATACTTGGGACAGCCCAGTAAGCTTAAAGGCTGGTACCAAAAACGTTATCCATCCAACTCAGTGGTGCCGGATAACGTTTACTTTGAATACACTGGGCCGGGTCACACGTACAGGATCTATACGTCGAAGGAATGGACTGGGAAGGCCACACAACTCAGAAGAAAGCCCTAGTAGGCCAAATAGTGCTCGTGTAATTGCCTCTGTGGGATCGACAACTAGTGTAGTGTCTCTGTTATAACCTTACAATCTGCCATTCCGTGCTTGACACGGAATCCACCGTATATGCCTTCTGGATTCCGGCTTTCGCCGGAATCCCCCATGAGTATTTTGCAACACTCTCCACGAAGGATGAAAATAAAGTTGCGCTGGCTTACGCCGGAGTTCGTCTTGCCATTGGTGCTGCGAGCCCGAGCCGGAATCTGAACTGGCGACCTGAAGGCACCGCAAAGTGTTGCCTCGCTTTGTCGAGAGCACGTGAAGTAATGTCTTTTTGAGTACAGGTTGCCCGCAAGCTGGACGCGCCGCTCAGAAAGTGAGCCATTCGCCGCTCGGAAATTGAGCCACTCCGTGGAGTCCGGTAGTCTACTGGGAAACCAGTGGGTACCGGAGGAAAGGAATGTTGCGAATGGACAAAGTCTGC